>CAMJHI010000041.1 GCA_946405475.1 uncultured Clostridia bacterium | reverse complement strand
GCTTGATATTGTTGAGTTTCAACTGAATATAGACATTGTTACGGAGTCTGACGGTTTTGATGATCCCTTTAACGGCTTTGGCTTCAACAACACCGACGAAATCTTTATCGGTGAAGAAGAGGGTTACATTGTCTGATTTTTGCGCTGATTCGGCCACTTCACTTGTGTGAGGTGGCTTTTTTGTTAGCAAAGCTTTTTGAGGTTATCTTATGAAAACAAATCGCATTTATGAAACGGACGGGCACATTTTTTCGTTCGACGCTGTCGTGGTCGACTGCGTCGGGGTCGAAACCGGTTACGCCCTTGCGCTGGATCAAACGGCGTTTTTCCCGGGCGGGGGCGGGCAGGACCCGGACGAGGGTGAGCTCAACGGCGAAGCGGTCATCCGGTTGTTTGAAAAAGACGGGCTCATTTACCACGTGGTCGCGCAGCCCGTTCCCGTGGGCGAGACCGTGCACGGCGAATTGAACGAGGTGCTGCGCTTTCGCCGCATGCAGCAGCACAGCGGCGAGCATGTGCTCAGCGGCCTGGCGCACACCCTGTTCGGCTGTGAAAACGTCGGCTTTCACATGAGCGACGATTTTGTCACCGTCGATTTTGACCGCCCGCTGACTGCCGGACAGATCGCAAGCCTTGAACAAAAGGCGAACGAAGCCGTTTACGCCAACGCCGCCATTCGCTGCGAAAAGCCCGAGGCGGCCGCACTGAAAACGATCGAATACCGCAGCAAGCTCGACCTGACCGAAAACGTGCGCCTTGTCATCATCGAGGGCATCGACGTCTGCGCCTGCTGCGCGCCCCACGTGCGCCGCACGGGGGAGATCGGGCTGATCAAGGTGCTTTCTTTTATGAATTATAAGGGCGGCGTGCGCCTGACGGTCAAAAGCGGCGGCGACGCGCTGGCGGATTACGCCGCCAAAGGCGCGCAGACGAGCGAACTCATCGCCATGCTCTGCGCGAAAGAAGCGGATATTCCCGCGCTGGTTCGCAAATTGCAGGAGGAGGCAGCTTCGCTGCGGCTGGCTCTGGCGCAGGAACAGCGCCTGCGGGCTGCGGCCATGGTGGAAGCCGTTGAACAAACCGACGGCAATGCCGCGGTGTTCGGCGAGGGGCTTTCGGCGGATGCGCTGCGCTTTGCCGTGAACGAGGGCGTTTCCCGAACCGGCGGGCTGTTTGCCGCGTTCACACCGGCTGAAGCCGGCTACCGCTACTGCATGGGCAGCAAAACCGTGGATCTGTCGGCCTTTGCCAAAGCCTTCCATGCCGCGCTCGGCGGCCGGGGCGGCGGCAAGCCCAACATGATCCAGGGCAGCGTGCCGGCTGACAGAAACCAAATCGAAGAATTCCTGATGAAATAACGGGTGAAAAATATGGATCACACATGGTTATATGGCGAAGAGGGTTTTCAGCAGGCGCTTCCGCTGCGCCTTGCGGTGTTCTGCGACGAGCAGCACTACCCGCGCGAAAAAGAAAGCGACGCGTTGGAAGCAGCGGCGTGGCATTTCTTCCTTCGGGAAAACGGCGCGCTGCTTGCCACCGGACGCCTTGTTGAAGAAGAATCCGGCGTGTGGCATCTCGGCCGCATCGCGGTTGCCAAACCGCAGCGGGACAGGGGACTCGGCAAGGCGGTCGTTACCGCCCTGATCGAAAAAGCCAAAGCCCTCGGCGCCCGGGAGCTGCGCGTTTCGGCGCAAACGCACGCCGTCGGGTTTTATGAGCAGTGCGGCTTTGCCGTGAGCGGACAGGAATTCATGGATGAAAACCTGCCGCACGTGCCCATGGTCAGAAGCCTCGTGTTCGACGGCTGCGCGTGGGTCGGGTTCCCCAACGCCAAAGAGGCGGTGATCGCCGAAAGCACGGTCACGCTCGAAGCGACCGACAGCGTGAAGCTGCTGTGGTGCGGGCTCGGCTATACGCACCTCACCGTCAACGGCGTGCCGGTCAGCGACGAGCTGCTAACGCCTGCGTGGTCAAATTACGAAAAGCGCGACCTGACCAAAATCAATATGCCGGTGCCCGACACGCTCATCCACCGCATTTACTATCTGGAATACGATATCACCGCGCTGGTTCATCCGGGCGAAAACACGCTCACCTTCCACGTCGGCAACGGCTGGTACGGCCAGCATGAAAGCCGCAACGAGGGCATGCGCCCCTACGGCGAACTCAAGCTCTGCTACAAGCTGCTTTCCGGCGGCGAAACGGTCGCCGTGAGCGACGCGAACGTGCGTTACCGCTCCTCGTTCGTGACCCGCACCAACATCTATTTCGGCGAAACGCACGACGCAAGGCTCATCGATTCCGCCGATTGGCAGGCGGTTTCCGTTCTGCCCGAGCCGCTTTCGATCCTGACGAAGCAGACCTGCCCGCCCGACCGCGAGATCCGCACGATCGCGCCGCAGGTGATCTATCGCTTCGGCGACACGGCGATCTACGATCTGGGCGAAAACGTGGCGGGCTATCCCAAATTGGTGTTCAACGACGGCTGCCGCCGTGACGAGCGCGCCTTTGTGCGCTTTGCCGAAGAGCTCAACGCCGACGGTTCGCTCGATTTCCACAGCGCCGGCGGCGAATTCCGCATGCAGCGCGACGAGTTCGTCTTTGATGAGGAGCAGCGGGATCATGTGTTCTATCCGCTGTTCACGTGGCACGCCTGCCGCTATTTTGAGGTGCAGGGGCGCGCGCACGTTACGGAATTTGCCGTGGTGCACACCGACGTCCCGTGCCTTTGCACGTATCATTCCGACGATGAAATGCTGGAATGGATCGTGCAGACCTATCTGCGCACCCAGCGCAACAACATCCACAACTGCGTCCCGTCTGATTGCCCGCACCGTGAGCGCTTGGGCTACACGGGCGACGGGCAGCTCACCTGCGGCACGGTCATGGACTGCTTCGACGCGAAGGAGCTTTATCAGAAGTGGATGCGCGACATTGCCGACAGTCAGGATATTTTCGGCGGCCACGTCGAGCATACCGCGCCGTTTTACGGCGGGGGCGGCGGTCCCGGCGGCTGGGGCGGCGCCATCGTTTTTGTGCCGTGGGAATACTATTTGCATTATCAGGATAAATCCGTACTTGAACAGTACTACCCAAATATGTTAAAATATTTGACGTACATGGAAACGCACAGCGAAAATCACCTGGTCGTCCGTTCCGAAAAGGGCGGCTGGTGTCTGGGCGATTGGTGCACCCCCGAAAAAATCATTCTCCCCGAGCCGTTCGTCAACACGTATTTTTACGTCAAGGCCGTTCGCATCTGCCGTCAGATCGCGCAGATGCTCGGCGATGAAGCGCTCGCGGCGGATTTGACCGCGCGGGAGCAAACGGCGCTCAACGCCGTCACAGCCGCTTTCTTCGACCCCGCCACCGGTTCGTTTGCCGGCGGCGTTCAGGGCGCGGACGCCTTTGCGGTCGATCTGGGGCTGGGCGACGGGCGCACGTGGAGCAATCTGCTCAACAAGTATGAGGCGCTGGGCCGGTTCGACACCGGTATTTTCGGCACGGAGATCCTCATCCGCGTGCTGTGCGAAAAAGGCGAGACCGCTCTGGCCAAACGCCTGCTCACCTCGCGCGGCGGCGTCGGCACGTTCGCCTATATGAAAGAGCACGGCGCGACCACGCTGTGGGAGGATTGGGACGGCGGCAATTCGCATTCCCACCCCATGTTCGGCGCCGTGGTGCGTTCCATCATCCGCTACCTGTAATCACCGCCATCCTACAAGAAAGGAAAGATACCGCGCGAAAAGCCCGGGCTTTTGCGCCGCGTATCGCTGGACGACCGTTATGCTGAAAATGTCGGTTATCATTCCGGTCTATAACAGTGAAAAATACCTGTCACTGTGTCTGGATTCGCTGGTCAGGCAGACCATCGACAAATCCACCCTCGAGGTGCTGCTCATCGACGACGGTTCCACCGACCGTTCGGGGCAGATCATCGACGAATACGCGCAGAAGTATCCGTTTTTCAAGTGCTTCCACCTTGAAAACCGGGGGCAGTCCTCCGCCCGCAACTATGCGCTCAAGCGCGCGCAGGGGCAGTATATCAGCTTCCTCGACTCGGATGACGCCATTTCCGATAATCTCCTTGAAAAATACGTCCGCTTTTTCGACGAGCATGCCGACGAGACCGATCTGGTCACCTGCCGCGTGACCCGCGTGAATGAAGACGGCACCACCATGAAGCTGCATCCGCGCTATGACACGCTCAACCAGACCAAGGTCTATGACCTCAACGAGGGCGAAAACGTCTACATCGCGCATTCCTCTATGAACATCTGCATCAAGAACCGCTTTGAAAACAACATCACCTTTGATGCGTGCTCGTGGCAGGAGGATATGCGCCTTTGCATCGAGCTCGTCAAACAAAAGCAGACCCTCGGCTTCGTGGCCGACTGCGATTATTTCTATTATCAGCATCCCGGCTCCACGGCGGGGCACCTGCACGGCTACTATATTTTTGAACTGATCACCGCTTTCTGGGAAAAGCTGTTTGCCGAATACCCCATCTACGTGCCCGATTTCATTCAGGGCTATTTCCTCAACGATTTTGAATGGAAAACGCGGGGCAACAAGCTCATGCCCTATCACTATCCGCCCGACAAATTCGCCGAGGCGGAACGGCGCATCGGCGCCCTGCTCGCCCGGCTGGATGACGACATCATCCGCGACTGTCCGTATCTGAGCGAGGGGCGCAAGAGCTTTATCATCCACCTCAACCACGCCAACGACGAAACCTACGAATATGACGAGGTGCCGCGCGCCGTCATTCGCAAGATCACCGTGAAGGATAACCGTCTGACAGTCGAAGGCCGCCTGAACACCTATCTGGCCGAGCGGGAGGGCTTTCGCGCCTATCTGATCTGCGGCGATCAGGTAAAGGAGCTCACGCTTTCGTTTTCCAACGCCACGCCGCGGTTCGATTCCCGCATCGCCTACCCGCATTTTGAGTTTTGCGAAACGGTCGAATTGAAGCTGAACCAGCGGGTGACGGTGGTCTGCGAATATGAGGGTTTTCGTTATACCTGCAAGCTCACCTATTCGCAGTTCTGCGCCATCAACGGCGTGCGCAACAAGGCGTCGCTGGGCGGCTGTCTGGTGAGCATCAGCGGCGACAACGGCTTTGCGGTGCAGAAAATGCCGGCGCTGCTGCGCTTCCTTTCGCGGCTGGCGTGGTGCGTCCGGTTTGCGCTCAAGCACCCGCGGGCGTTCCTCAACCGCCAGCTCAATTACCTGCCGCTGGGCGGGACCATCTGGCTTTACAGCGACCGCGACGGCTTCACCGACAACGGCTACACCCAGTTCAAGCATGACTTTGCCAAAAAAGACGGCGTCAGGCGCTATTACGTGACGCATTCCCTCAAAAACAAGCACGAACTGTTCACACCCGAAGAACTCAAATACACGGTGGAATGGGGCAGCCGCAAGCATTACCGGCTCTATTTCCACGCGCAGAAGCTGATGACGGCTTATATTGAAGAAGACGTCTACACGCCCTTCGGCCGCGGCCCCATGCGCTATTACACCGACCTGCACCGTCCCGAGATCGTTTATCTGCAGCACGGCGTCATGCACGCTGATCTGTCGCACCTTTATTCCTACGAGGTCTGCGGCGCGGACAAGGTGGTCATCTCGTCCGACTTTGAAAAAGAAAAGCTGACGCAAAAATACAACTACAAGCCCGAACAGCTTTTGCTCACCGGCATGCCGAGCCTCGATCTCATTCAAAAGGGCGAGGCCGGGCGCAAGATCATTTTCTCGCCCTCCTGGCGCAAAAACCTCATCGGGCAATACAAAAACGGCGTACGTCACACGGCGGACGCGGTGTTCCTCAAATCGGTGTTTTATGAGCAGACGCAGGCGTTCCTCCGTTCGCCGCGGCTGGCGGAGCTGCTTGAGCGGTACGATTACACGCTCGACTTCAAGAACCACCCGATCTTTGAGCCTTACAACCAGTATATTTCCTCCGACTGCGACCGCGTTCACCTTGTGTCCGGTTCGACCGATCTGTCGCAGTACGCGCTGATGATCACCGACTTTTCGTCCATCGTGTTCAATTTCGTCTATCTCGGCCGCCCCATCGTCTATTTCGCGCCGGATTATGAGCTGTTCCGTTCCGGCATGACCCACAGCTACAAGCGGCTGGATATCCCGCTGGAAGACGGCTTCGGCCCGCTGACGGAAAACGCCGACGCGCTGCTGGATGAACTGGAGGCGCTGCTGAAAAACGGCATGAAGCCAAACGAAACCTATAGTAAACGCGGCGAAAGCTTCTTCCCTTACCGCGACAACCACTGCGAGCGGCTCTATCAGGCTCTGATCCGTTCCTGACAAAAACGAATAAATCAGCCTCCTGCGGTTACCATAAGTACCGAAGGAGGCTGATTTTAATGATTCATGAAGATACGATCAAGCTGCTGCGGGAATGCTGCGCCGGCATCAAAATGGGCGTGGATTCGATCGACGAGGTGCTGCCGAAGGTGAAGAGCGGCGAGCTGAAAGCCGTGCTGCAAAAATCGAAGGAGGAGCACGAGCGGATCGAGCGCGAAACGCAGGAAATGCTCGATGATTACGGCGATGACGGCAAAAACCCCAACCCCATGGTCGAGGGCATGTCCTGGCTGAAAACCAACATGATGCTCGGCTTTTCGTCCGACCCTGACAAAACCGTTTCGGGTCTGATCACCGACGGGTGCGATATGGGCGTGAAATCGCTCAACCGCTATCTCAATCAGTATGAGGCGGCCGAGGAGCGGGTGAAGGATATCACCAAAAAGCTCATCGCCGCCGAGGAGCATCTGGCACACGGCGTGCGGGATTATCTGTGAAAAAAGGCTTTCCGCTCAGGTGAACGGAAGGCCTTCTCTTTTATTCGTTGTAACTCGCCCGGAACCCCTTGCCGATGATCTCGTTGGCTTCGGTGATGATCGTAAAGGTGTGCGGATCGATGCGTTTGATCGTTTTGAGCACGCGGGAAACCTCGTTGCCGTGCAGCACGCAGATCAGCATTTTCTTTTCCTCGCCCGTGTAAGCGCCGGTGACCGGCACGATGCTGATGCCGCGCGGGGATTGGGCGGTGAGCGTCTGGCTGATCTCTGCGGCCTTGTCGGTGATGACCATGAGCATCTTGCTCTTGTTGAAGCCGTAGAGGATGAAATCAATGGCCTTGGACGACACGAAAATGACGATGGCGGCATACATCGCGCTTTCCACGTTGCGGAACACGATGGCCGCGATGGCCACCACGGTGATGTCGGCGGCCATGATGACCCGCCCGTAGGAAATATGGGGGGCAATCAGACGCAGCAGCCGCCCTAAAATGTCGGTGCCGCCCGTGGTCGCGCCGCGGTTGAGCACCAGCGCCACGCCGACGCCGCAGCACGCGCCGCCGAAAATGGCGGCCAGCAGCGGATCCTTGGTGTATTCAAAGGGCTTGGAATACTTCGCCATAACGTCGATGATCACGGAAAGCATGGCCGTGACCCACAGGCTGCGGAACACGAAGCGCTTGCCCACAAAGAACCACGCCAGAATGAACAGCGGAATGTTCAGCGCAAAGTTGACCGCGCCCACGGGCAGCTTGGTCAGGTAGTTCACCACAATCGCCAGGCCGGAAAACCCGCCCTGCGCGATCCGGTTGGGGACGTTGAAAATGTTGATGGCCAGCGCATAGAAAAAGCAGCCGATCAGCCAGATGATGTTGTCCAGCAAAAATTCCAGAACGTCCTCTTTTTTTATTCCTTTGGAAAAATCTTTGATTTTTGTCATTTTTTTGCCTTACGGCGTTTTCCTCCGTTCCTTTCGCTTTCCGATCGCTTCATAATGAATTGACGGCGTTGCCGTCAGGAATCGGCTTCGCCATGCATGGCGGACGGGCTTCGCCCGCACTCAATTATAGCAGCCGGCCGCAGGCCCCTTCATGCGCGAAGCGCAATTCATGACCGCAGGTCAATTCATGCCGTCAGGCAATTCACGCGCCGAACGGCGCAATTCATTGTGTCATTCGCCTTGGCGAATGACGTTGAACAGTTCCCGCAGCCGCTCGATCCTGCCGTTGAGATACAGCCATCCGAACAGCGCCTCAAAGCCCGTGGCGTTGTGATACTGCGCCGTGGTCGCGCCCTTGGGCACGTGGGTCACGTGCGCGTTTCGCCCGCGCTTGAAGGCCAAGGTCTCTTCTTCGGTCAGCAGCGGCAGGATGCGCCGCAGCGCTTCATCCTGCGCCTGCGCGCTCACAAAGCGCACGGCCGCGCGGTGCAGATCGTCGGTTTTGCGGTCCTGCTGCCGGATCAGGTGCTCCCGCACCATGCTTTCATACACCGCGTCGCCCAGAAAGGCGAGCGAGATGGGGCTGAGCTGATTCGGTTGGCAGGCGTCGTCGCTGAGCAGTCGGTTCAATGGTTCAAAACCCTTTCTTGTTATGAGACGTAATCGAATTCAAAATCATAAATGACGACGGTGTCGCCCTCCTGAATGCCGCGCTCGACCAGACTGTTCAGAATGCCGCTGGTTTCGAGCACGCGCTGGAAGTACTGCAGCGCCTCATAGTCGTCTAAATCGGTGCGCTGCAATATCTTGAGCAGCCATTCCGCCTCCACAAAATACACGCCGTCCTCCACGCGGATGGTGTAGTTCTGCCCCTTTTCCACGGGCAGTTCGGCGGGGGTGATCGTTTCGCGCTCATAGCGCACCACGGGCGGCAGCTTGGCCAGCTCGGCGGCCACGGCGTTGATCACCTGCTGCGTGCCCTCGGCGATGGGGGCGCACATGCGGTAAAAATCGTAACCGTGCTCGCGCATATAGTTTTCCAGCCGCTCCAGCTGTTCATCCGTCGCCAGATCGATTTTGTTGGCCGCCACGATCTGCTTGCGTTTGGCGAGATCGGGGTTGAATTTTTCCAGCTCCGCGTTGATCTTTTCAAAATCCTCGATCGGGTCGCGCCCCTCGCTGCCGGCGGCGTCCAGAATATGCACGAGCATGCGGCAGCGCTCCACGTGGCGCAAAAACTCATGCCCGAGCCCGACGCCGTCGCTCGCGCCTTCGATCAGCCCGGGAATGTCCGCGATCACGAACGAGTTGCCCTCGCCCATGCTCACCACGCCCAGCACGGGCGTGAGGGTGGTGAAATGATAATCGGCAATGATCGGCTTGGCCTGACTGACCACGGAGATAAAGCTCGATTTGCCCACGTTCGGAAAGCCCAGCAGCCCTACGTCGGCAATGAGCTTGAGCTCCAGCGACAGCTCCCACTCTTCGCCCGGCGCGCCGCTTTTGGCGAAACGGGGCACCTGCCGGGTGGCCGTGGCAAAATGCGGGTTGCCCCAGCCGCCCTTGCCGCCCTTGGCGGCGATGAACGGCTGATCGTCGGACAGATCCGCCAATATTTTGCCCGTCGCGGCGTCTTTGACCACCGTGCCAAGCGGAACGCGGATGATCAGATCCTCGCCCTTTTTGCCGTTCTTGCGGCCGGAGGAGCCGTTCGTGCCGGAGGGGGCGGTGTATTTGCGCTTGTAGCGGAAGTCGGCCAGCGTGGACAGGTTGGTATCCACCTGCAGCACCACGTCGCCGCCCTTACCGCCGTCGCCGCCGTCCGGTCCGCCGGAGGCGACGAATTTTTCACGGTGGAAGGCCACGGCGCCGTCGCCGCCCTTGCCGCCTTTTACGGTGATTTTTGCAATATCAACAAACATGTCGGTGACCTCAGATCTCGTGAATGAACAGCCCGCTGAGCAGCTTGGGCTCAAACCAGGTCGATTTCGGCGGCATGACCATGCCCGCGTCGGCAATGGCGGTCAGATCGTCCAGCGTGGTGGGATACATCGAAAACGCCAGCTTCATGTCGGTCGTTGCGCGGCGCTCCAGCTCCTTCAGGCCGCGGATGCCGCCCACAAAGTCAATGCGCTCGTCGGTGCGCGGGTCGGTGATGCCTAAAATCGGCGCGATGAGGTTGTTTTGCAGAATGGAAACGTCCAGCCGCGCCACGGGGTCGTTTTCGTCAAACGTGCCCTCTTTGGCGGTCAGGCAATACCATTTGCCCTGACAGAACAGGCCGAAGGTGTGCTTTTGGGTCGGACGGAACGGTTCGTCGCTGCCGACGAAGCGGAAGGTGAAGAACTCGCTGATGCGGGTGAGAAGCTGGTCGAGAGTGTAGCCGTTGAGGTCGCGGATGACGCGGTTATAGTCCATGATGGCCAGCTCGTCACAGGGGAAGCACACCGCCAAAAAGCTGTTGAATTCTTCTTCGCCCGTGTAATCCGGGTTTTCGGCGCGGCGCTTGAGCCCGACCTTCACCGCCGAAGCGCAGCGGTGATGTCCGTCGGCAATATACAGCGCGTCCATCGCGGCAAAGGCGTCGGTCAGCGCGGCGATCACGCCGTCGTCGTCAACGACCCAGACCGTCTGCGCCACGCCGTCGGCCACGAAATCGTAGACCGGCTCGTGCTCGTTTTTCCATTGTTCGGTCAGCGCGCGCACGGCGTCGCCGTTTTTATAGGTCAGAAAGATCGGCCCCGTGTGGGCGCTGCAGGTATCCACGTGGCGGATGCGGTCCTGCTCCTTTTCTTCGCGGGTGTATTCGTGCTTTTTGATACGGTCGTTGAGGTAATCGTCGATCGACGCGCAGCCGACCACGCCGGTCTGGCTGCGGCCGTTCATGATCTGGCGGTAGAGGAAAAAGCAGGGCTTGTCGTCCTTCTTGCAAATTCCCTTTTCCACAAGGGCCTGCAGGTTTTCGCGCGCTTTCTGATAAACCGCCGGGCTGTACAGGTCGGTGCCGTCGGGCAGGTCGATCTCGGCTTTATCCACGTGCAAAAACGAATACGGGTTGCCCTTCACGGCCTCGGCGGCTTCTGCGCTGTTCATCACGTCATAGGGCAGGGCAGCCACCTGCGAAGCATATTCGGGCAGGGGGCGAACGGCGGTAAAGGCTTTGAAAACAGCCATGGTAAAAACTCCTTTTGGGATCAGATTGGTTTGGTGTGGTTTGAATCGCAAACTATCACAGAATAAAATTACATCATTTTCCCGGCAAAGTCAACAATTCCCAATCGGAAACCGGAAAGAAAACGAAAAAATAAGAAAAAGTAGTGACATTTCATAAAAACTGTGTTATTATTTTGTCAATATTGCAGTAATTCCTTCCGCCGTGCGGCGGCCGGAAAAAGGGGCGTTTTCCCGTTATGATGTTTGAACAAACCGTCAATATCGAGCGCATGGAGCATGCCGTGAGCCTGTTCGGCAGCTTTGATGAAAACATTCGCAAGATCGAAGGCGAGTACGGCGTTTCCGTGGTCAGCCGCGGGTCGGAGCTGAAGGTCAGCGGCGAGGCCGAAATGGTCTCCAAAGCGGTGCGCACCATCAACGGGCTGCTCACGCTCATCAACAAGGGCGAGGCGCTCACCGACCAGAACGTGCGCTACGTCATGTCGCTGGTCAACGAGGGGGCGGAGGAGCGGCTTTCCGCCATGAGCAACGACTGCGTGTGCATCACCGCGCGCGGCAAGCCCGTCAAGCCCAAAACGCTCGGGCAAAAAAACTATATCGAAGCCATCCGCGACAACACCGTCGTGTTCGGCATCGGCCCGGCGGGCACGGGCAAGACCTATCTGGCTGTGGCCATGGCGGTCAACGCCTTTCGCGCCAAAGAGGTCAACCGCATCATCTTAACGCGCCCCGCGGTCGAAGCCGGTGAAAAGTTAGGCTTTCTGCCGGGCGATCTGCAGCAAAAGGTCGACCCGTATCTGCGCCCGCTGTACGACGCGCTGTTCGACATGCTCGGCGCCGAAAACTTTCAGCGCTATCAGGAACGCGGCAGCATCGAGGTCGCGCCCCTGGCCTATATGCGCGGCCGCACGCTCGACGACAGCTTCGTGATTTTAGACGAAGCGCAGAACACCACGCCCGAGCAGATGAAAATGTTCCTGACCCGCTTGGGGTTC
>CAMJHI010000040.1 GCA_946405475.1 uncultured Clostridia bacterium | reverse complement strand
AGCCACATTCCTCAAGTCCTGTTCGGGCTGCTGCGTCTGGCGCTGGGCAACCCGAAGCCGCTGGCCGACGTCGTCGGGAGAGAGTTCGTCAGACTGTGCGGCGATCTGACCTATGACGAAGACGGCAAACCGGTCACGCCGCTGTACCGTTACCATTCCACGGCGGAAGAGGTCAACACGAAATATCTGAATGAGGAAGAAGACGGAAAATTCATCCACGAGGGCGAGATCATGCCCTATCTGACAGAGAATCTCGGTGAAAAAGCGGAAGAATGGACCTTTAACTTCACCACGGATTTCCGGCAGAACGTCATCTGCTGCGCCAGAGATCTGGCTTATCTGGTCAAGGGCGCGAAAGAGTTCACCGGGCAGGAAAAGGTCAACCTGTTCGCCGTCAGCCACGGCGGTCAGGTCACCTCGACTTATCTGGCACTTTGCGCCATCGCCTCTAAGGGCGGCGCGCAGGCGGCCGAGCTGGCCGGACAGCTTGAGCTTACGGTTGATGAGCTGACCGAGCTGTTCGATGCGAACGATATCCACAACGCCGTCATCACCGTGCCCGCCATCGGCGGCGCGCTGCTGGCTTACGACGTGCTGACCAACGAGCTTTTCTTTGATGAAGAGACGCTGGCTCATTTTCTTGAAAACGGTTTCATGTGGGAAACCGACTACAACTGGCTGGTCAAAGCCCCGTGGCTCGGATTTTTAGACGGTCTGCTCCAAAACTTCCAGCCCTACGCCATGCAGGTGCTCGGGCACTGGGGCAGCATGTGGGATTTTTTGCAGTTAAAGGATTATGAAGCGGTCAAGAAGATCGCGGCCAGCGAACGGTTCCTGCGTTCCGATATCATCGCGCGCAGCGACTATTTCCACGGCGAAGTCCTCAGCCGCATGCCCGAATTGCTGCAGACGGTCGACGGCATGGGCGTGAACGTGTCCATCATTGCCGGGGGCGGCTCCCCCGCCGTATCCGGCTCGCGGGAAAGCTCCGACGCCATCATCCCGCTCAGCGGCGCCACCGGCGCGGCGCTCGCCCCGTTCGGTCAGCGCTTTTCCAACGGCTACCAAACGCTCAACACCCAGTGCGACGACCCGACGCACCATCATCTTTCCCCCGCCATGGACGTTGACATGTCCTGCGGGTATCTGCCCGAATCGACCTGGATCGTGAACGGCCTGTTCCACGGCATGACCTATAAGGATATCTACACCCGGACGCTGATGAAGCTGCTCATTGAGAGCGATGACAAAATCACCGTGCACGATTACAGCGAATATCCGCAGTTCCACGAATCGATGAACGTGTGCGAATCGGTCTATGCCGAATTCGGCACGTCGAAAACCGGCTTTGTCAATGCGGACGATCACACGCTGACCGTGAAGAACCTGTCGAAAGAAAGCAAAATGGTCCTGCTCTCGGTCACGACCGACAACCCGAACCTTCGCTTTGACGTCAAAAACGTGGGCAAGACCCTTGAACCGGAAGAAAGCGTCACGCTGCCGTTCACCGGCACCGTGCAGGCCAAGAGTCTGGAAACCATGACCGTGACCGTGTCGTATTGTCTGATCGGCTCGCCCACGCCCGTGAACGAAAAGACCTTTACCTTCACGCTCATGAACGGCGAAGCCGACCGCTACAACGCCGCCGAGCCGTTCACCGACGCCGGAACGCCGGCGCAGCAAAGTCAGGCGCGTCTGGCCAAAACGGCGCCCGGCCGCATGCTCAACAGACTGAACACCACCTATGTTCTGACGCTGTTCTGGCGCATTTCGCTGCGCGTTCTTCAGCTTGCCTTTCAGCGCTGAGGCCGCACGCCTTTAATCTGTATTTTCGGGAGAGCAAACTATGAAACGCTTTGAAAAAGCACTGGCCAAGCCATGGTTCACCTACACCTTCGCCGCCTGCTGCGCGGTCGTGCTCTATTTGCTGCTGAACAACATCGCAGCGGTCAGCGGTGCTGTCAAGTCGGTCCTGCACGTGCTTTCGCCGATCATCATCGGCAGCGTGGTCGCCTATCTTGTCAACCCGCTGGCGGACTTTTTTGAAAAAAAGGTTTTTAAAAGAATCAAAAAAGAGCAGACGCGCCATTCCGTCGGCGTAGTGTGCGCGCTGATCTGCTTTATTCTGGTTGTGTCGCTGCTTCTGCTCGCGCTGATCCCCTCGCTGATCAAGAGTATCAGCAACCTGATCGCCAACTGGGACAAATACACCGCCATGGCCGGCTCGCTGATCCAGAAAGCGACGGCGTTCGCGCAAAAGCATCACATTAAAATCAATTTTGAGAACTATGACAAGCTGCTCAAAAACTCCCTTAATTCCCTGCTGAACACCGTCAAGAACAATTCCAGAATCATTCTGGATACCGTCGGCAGCATCGGTTCGAGCGTTTCCAACTGGTTAATCGGCATCCTGTTCGGCTTCTGCTTCCTGTTTTCGGAAAAGACCATTGTGGAAGGGCTGAAAAAGATCCGCCGCGCGATCTGGAAGCAGGAAAAGCTGGAACGCCACGACAACCTGCTCAACCACTGCAACAGCATTTTCATCCGCTACGTCGGCTGCACGCTGCTCGACGCGCTGATCATCGGCACGCTGGTGCTGATCTTCATGCTGATCATGCGTATCCCCTATGCCCCGCTGGTCGCTTCGCTTGTGGCCATCACCAACATCTTGCCCACCTTCGGCCCGATGATCGGCACCGGGCTGGGCGTGTTCTTCCTGGTGCTGGATAAACCCCTGAACGCGCTGATCTTCTTCATCTTCATGTGCGTTCTGCAGGGGCTGGACGGCATGGTGCTCAAGCCGATCCTGTTCAAGGATTCGCTCGGCATTCCGGCGGCATGGACGTTGGTGCTCATCATCATCGGCGGCAAGATCGCCGGGATCGTCGGCATTCTGCTTTCCATCCCCTTCGGCGCGATCTTCACCATCGTGTACCGCGAAACGCTCCTGCCGACGCTGGAAAAACGCATCAGCCACATCAACGGCGAACCCAAGCCGGAAGCGCCGCCGCAACCGGAAAAGACGGAACAAAAAACGGAATAACAGGTCGTGCACGGCGCCCGGCGCGCTGTGCACGGTTTTTGTCAATCCCCCTGTTTTACCGCAAAAAATGCACAATTTTTGCATAATATAACGAAGCATATTGATGATTCAACCAAATTTATCATTTTTTATACATTTTTCTTGCATAAGCTATCACAATGTGCTACAATGGCTGCAACAATAAAAGGAGTCATGGCATGAAGCGTATTTTTATAGACGGCAGCGCCGGTACGACCGGGCTGCGCATCCGGGAACGGCTGAGCCAACGAAGTGATCTGGTCGTGACCGTTTTGCCCGAAGAACTGCGAAAAGACCCGGCGAGCCGCAAGCAGGCCATTGCCGAAAGCGACCTCGCGTTTTTATGTCTGCCGGACGAGGCGGCCAGAGAATCGGCCGCGCTCGCCGAAGGCAGCGGCACGGTGCTCATCGACACCTCCACGGCGCACCGCACACAGCCCGGCTGGGCATACGGCTTTCCGGAACTGTCCGAGCGGCATTTGGAAGCGATCCGGTCAGCCGACCGCATCGCCTCCCCCGGCTGCCACGCCAGCGGTTTTATTGCGCTGGTCTATCCGCTGCTGCAGGGCGGGCTGTTAAAAAAAGACGCCGCGCTGAGCTGCTTTTCGCTCACGGGCTACAGCGGCGGCGGCAAAAAGATGATCGCGCAATACGAATCAGCCGAGCGCGACCCGCTGTTTCACGCGCCGCGGCAATACGGGCTGACCCAGACGCACAAGCACTTAAAGGAAATGACGGTGCAGACGGGCGCCGCCGTGCCGCCGGTATTCTGCCCGGTGGTCGGTGATTTTTACAGCGGCATGCAGGTCACGGTGCCGCTGCACCGCGAACAGCTCAACGGCGCGGGGCTGGCCGACGTGCAGAACGCGCTGAAGGCCGCTTACCCGGGCGACATCGTGTTCTATCAGGATTGCGCACAGGAAGGGTTCCTCAACGCCTGTGCCCTGTCCGGCAAGGACTGCATGGCGGTGACCGCCTACGGTAACGACGAGCGCATGATCCTTTGCGCGACCTACGACAACCTCGGCAAAGGCGCTTCAGGCGCGGCCATGGAATGTATGAATATCAGACTCGGTCTTGCGCCGGAAAGCGGACTTGACCTGTAAGGAGTAAAAGATGAAAATGATCGAAGGCGGCATCTGCGCCGCAAAAGGCTTCAGCGCCGCGGGCGTGCACTGCGGCATCCGCAAAAACAAAACCAAGCGCGACATCGCGCTGATCTACAGTGAAACCAAGGCGGCTGCCGCCTGCGTTTACACAACGAACCTCGTCAAAGGGGCGCCGCTGGCCGTGACCAAACGGCACCTGGCCGACGGAACTGCGCAGGCCATCATCTGCAACAGCGGCAACGCCAACACCTGCAACACGGGCGGTGAAGCGCTGGCCGAAGAGACCTGCGAGCTGCTGGCTGCCGAAATGGGCTTGAAGGCAAGCGATATCGTGGTCGCATCCACCGGCGTGATCGGCCTGCCCATGAGCATTGAGCCGTTCAAGGTCGGCATTCCGCTGCTGCATCAGGCGCTGGGCGATCATTCCGCCGAAGCGGCCGAGGGCATCATGACCACCGACACGCGGCTCAAAGAGGTCGCCGTTTCGTTTGAGATCGACGGCAAAGAGTGCCGGATCGGCGGCATCGCCAAGGGATCGGGCATGATCCACCCCAACATGGCGACCATGCTCGTGTTCATCACCACCGATTGCGCTATCACCCCCGCCCTGCTGCAAAAAGCGCTGAGCGGCGACATTGCCGACACGTTCAACATGGTGTCGGTCGACGGCGACACCTCCACCAACGACATGGTGTGCGTGCTGGCCAACGGCATGGCGGGCAACGCCGTGATCGAAGAAGAAAACGATGCGTTCAAAGCCTTTATGAAGGCGCTGAACACCGTAACGGTCTACTTATGCCGCCGCATTGCGGGCGACGGCGAGGGCGCGACCAAGCTGCTGGAATGCAAGGTGGACGGCGCGAAGGATCTGCCGACCGCCAGAACGGTCGCCAAGAGCGTGATCTGCTCTTCGCTGACCAAGGCTGCCATGTTCGGCGCGGACGCCAACTGGGGCCGTGTGCTGTGCGCTATCGGCTACAGCGGCGCGGCGGTCGACGTGAACAGGATCGACGTTTCCTTCGCTTCCCGCGCCGGTCAGGTCGACGTGTGCCGAAACGGCGAAGGCATCGACTTTTCGGAAGAAATCGCCAAAGCGGTGCTGAGCGAAGACGAAATCGAGATCCTCATCCATCTCAACGACGGCAGCGCCTGCTCCACCGCGTGGGGCTGCGACCTGACGTATGACTATGTAAAAATCAACGGCGATTACCGCACCTGACGAAAGAAGGCAGACGCTATGGATATTTCAAACGCGCAGCGCGCCAAAATCCTGGTGCACGCGCTCCCCTACATTCAGGAATACACCGGCAAGATCGTGGTCGTCAAATACGGCGGCAACGCCATGATCAACGAAAAGCTGAAGGATTCCGTCATCCGCGACATCGTGCTGCTTTCGCTCATCGGCGTGAAGGTCGTGCTGGTGCACGGCGGCGGGCCGGAAATCAACGATCTGCTGAAAAAGATCGGCAAGGAAAGCGAATTCGTGGGCGGGCTTCGCGTGACGGATGAAGAAACCATCGACGTGGTGCAGATGGTGCTCGCCGGCAAGGTCAACAAATCGCTCGTCAACCTCATCGAAACCAAGGGCGGCACCGCCATGGGGCTTTCGGGCATCGACGGGCATATGATCGAGGCCAGAACCAAGGACGAACGGCTGGGCTTTGTGGGCGAGATCACCAACGTGAATGTGCAGCCCATCCTTGACGTGATCGAAAAGGGCTACATTCCCGTGATCTCCACGGTCGCGTGCGACAAAAAAGGCAACATCTACAACATCAACGCCGACACGGCGGCGGCGAAGATCGCCGGGAGCCTCGGCGCGGAAAGTCTGATCAGCCTGACCGACATCAGCGGCGTAATGCGCGACGTGAACGATCCGGACAGCCTGATCCACACCATCAAATGCAGTGAAATGCCGCAATTGCTCGCGGACGGCGTGATCTCCGGCGGCATGATCCCCAAAACCAAATGCTGCACCGACGCCATCGAATGGGGCGTGAACCGCGTGTTCATCATCGACGGGCGCGTTCCCCACGCCATTCTCATCGAAATGCTGACCAATGAAGGCATCGGCACCATGTTTACGAAAGGGTGATCCGCATGAACATCAAACAAACCGATAACGCCTGTATCGCTCACACCTACGCCCGCTTTGACGTGGCGCTGGTCAAGGGCAAGGGCTCTCTAGTCTGGGACGAAACCGGCAAAGAATACATCGACATGGCCGCCGGCATCGCCGTGAACACCTTCGGCTACGCCGACGACGTGTGGGCCAAGGCTGTTGCCGAACAGGCGGCGACCCTGCAGCACACCTCCAACCTCTATTACACCGAGCCGTGCGCCCGGCTTGCGCAGATGCTCTGTGAGCGCACGGGAATGAAAAAGGTGTTCTTTTCCAATTCCGGCGCGGAAGCAAACGAATGCGCCATCAAGGCGGCCAGAAAATATGCCGCCGACAAAAAAGGCGAAGAATATAACGTCATCGTCACGCTCACCAACAGCTTCCACGGCCGCACGCTCACCACGCTGGCCGCCACCGGGCAGGACGTGTTCCACAAGGATTTTACGCCCCTGACCCCCGGCTTCGTGTCCGTGCCTGCCAACGATCTGGCCGCGGCGGAAGAGGTTTTCAAAACGCAGAAGGTCGCGGGATTCCTCATGGAGATCGTGCAGGGCGAGGGCGGCGTGATGCCGCTGGATAAAAGCTACGTGACCGGCATGGCAAAGCTGTGCGAAGCATATGACGTTGTGCTCATGTGCGACGAGGTTCAGTGCGGCAACGGCCGCACGGGCGCGCTGTACGCTTACATGAATTACGGCATTGAACCGGACGTGGTCTCCACCGCCAAAGGGCTTTCCGGCGGTCTGCCGCTGGGCGCGACGCTGCTGGGCAAAAAGGTCGAAACTGTTTTCACCCCCGGCAGCCACGGCTCCACCTTCGGCGGCAACCCGGTCTGCGCCGCCGCCGCCGTTTCGGTTCTGGAACGGCTCGACGACGAGCTGCTCAGCGAGGTCAGACGCAAATCCGCGCTGGTTTTCGACACGCTCAGCGGTCAGCCCGGCATTGAGGCAATCGACGGTCTGGGGCTGATGATCGGCGTCAAAACGACCAAAGATGCGGGCGAAGTGATCAAAGAATGCCTCGCAAACGGCGTTTTGGTCATCAAAGCGAAAGACAAGGTGCGGCTGCTGCCCGCGCTGAACATACCCGACGAATATCTGATCAAGGCGCTTGCCGTGATAAAGCAAGCCGCCGGGGAGGGAACCGCATGAACTTAAAAGGAAGAGACTTTTTGAAGCTGCTCGATTTTTCGAGCGAAGAGATCCTGTATCTCATCGACCTCGCCGCAGAGCTCAAGGCCCAAAAGAAGGCCGGGATCCCGCATCGCCTGTGCGAGGGCAAGAACGTGGCGCTGATTTTTGAAAAAACCAGCACGCGCACCCGCTCCTCGTTTGAAGTGGCGTCGCACGATCTGGGCATGGGCTGCACCTATCTGGATCCGCTCGGCTCGCAGATCGGCAAAAAAGAAAGCATCGCCGACACCGCGCGCGTGCTGTCCGGGATGTTCGACGGCATCGAATACCGCGGCTTCGGTCAGAAGCGCGTGGAAGAGCTGGCCGCCTACGCCAGCGTGCCGGTGTGGAACGGGCTGACCGATGAATTCCACCCCACGCAGATCCTCGCCGACATGCTCACCGTGCGGGAGGTGTTCGGCAGGCTCAAGGGCGTCAAATTCGTTTATCTGGGCGATTCCCGCTTCAATATGGCCAATTCGCTCATGGTCGGCTGTGCCAAGCTCGGGCTTCATTTTACAGTTTGCGCGCCGAAAAGCTATTTTCCCGACCCGGCTCTGGTCACGGTGTGTGAAGAGCTGGCCAAAGAAAGCGGCGGCAGCGTCACGCTGTGCGAGGACCCGGAGGAAGCGGTCAAGGGCGCCAACGTGCTGTACACCGACGTGTGGGTGTCGATGGGCGAACCGATCGAGGTGTGGGAACAGCGCGTGAACGACCTTGCGCCCTACGAAGTCAACAGCAAGCTGATGCATCTCGCCGCGCCGAACGCCGTTTTCATGCACTGCCTGCCCGCCTACCATGATAAGGAAACGGAAGTCGGCCGCGAAATGTGCGAGCGATTCGGCCGCGACAACATGGAAGTGACCCACGAAGTGTTTGAAAGCGAAGCCTCCGTCGTGTTTCAGGAGGCGGAAAACCGCATGCACACCATCAAGGCCGTCATGGCGGCCACGCTGGCGGATTGTTGAATTAAGGAAACACTGAATAAATCACAAGCGCACGATGGAGCGGATATTTTTCCGTTATATTGCACCAAAAATCCTTGCTTTGCGTCAGCAAAGCGGCGGCTTTTTTGCACAATCTGACAAAAAAATCTCTCGCTCCCTCGCACACTCTGATTTAATCAGCGCTTCCTTAAATCAGCCCTTCTTCGGAAGGGCTTTTTCTTATTTGGAAAACTTTTTTCAAGCAATTTCTGTCAGGTGTTGAAATTTTCATATTTTTCGTGTAAAATGACTAACAGAACCGTTATTTTCGGATATATTCATGAACTTTTTGGAGGATTTGTATGAATTATTCGCTTTCTGTTTCGCAGGCAAAAGAACAGATCGTCAGCAAGCTCTCGCACTTTTTCGGCGTAACGCCCGAAGAAGCCACCTACGAGCAGTTTTACAAAGCCGTCGCCATGATCGTGCGTGACAGCATGGCGAAGGGCCGATCGGAATTTTCCAAAGAAGCGAAGAAGAGCGATTCCAAAAGCGTGTACTACCTGTGCATGGAATTCCTCATGGGGCGCTCCTTAAAAAACAACCTGTTCAATCTCAACCTCACCGCCACCATGGAAAAGGCGCTCAACGCGTTCGGCATCAAGCTGGATAAGCTGTATGAGTGCGAACCCGACGCGGGGCTTGGCAACGGCGGTCTGGGGCGGCTGGCGGCCTGCTATTTAGACGGGCTTGCTTCGCAGGGCTACAACGGCATGGGCTATTCCATTCTGTATGAGTTCGGCATTTTCAAGCAGAAGCTGGTCGACGGCTGGCAGACCGAGCTGCCCGATTTCTGGCTGCCCGGCGGTGAAGTGTGGCTGGAAGAACGTGAGGACTGCGCGCAGGAGGTGCGCTTTGAAGGCCGTGTGGATGATCAGTGGGAAGCGCACTATCACCACGTGGAGCTGCACGACTACACGCCCATTCTGGCGGTCCCCTATGATATGTACGTTTCCGGCAAGGACGGCAAGGGCATCAGCGTGCTGCGCCTGTGGTCCGCCAAGGCGCCCGGCATCGACATGGAGCAGTTCAACAGCGGCAACTATCTGCGCGCGGTGGAGCAAAACGCCATGGCCGAGGTCATCAGCAAGGTGCTCTACCCCGCCGACAATCACCCCGAGGGCAAGAGCCTGCGCCTGAAGCAGCAATACTTTCTGGTTTCGGCCTCCACGCAGGACATCGTTCAGCGGCATCTGCGCCACTTCGGCTCCATCGACAACTTTGCCGAAAAGGTCGCCATCCACATCAACGACACGCACCCGACGCTGTGCATCCCCGAACTGATGCGCATTTTCCTCGACGAATGCGGCTACGGGTGGGACGACGCGTGGCGCATCGTGACCAACACGGTGGCCTACACCAACCACACCGTGATGAAAGAAGCGCTGGAATGCTGGAGCGAAGACCTCGTCAAGCGCCTGCTGCCCCGTATTTATCAAATTATTAAAGAGATCGACAACCGCTACCGCGCCTACGTCTGGGGCGCGACGCACGACGCCGATTACGTGGAGCGCACGGCCGTGATTTCCGGCGGCACGGTGCGCATGGCTAACCTGTGCGTCGCCGCCTGCCACAGCGTCAACGGCGTATCCGCCCTGCACAGCCAGATCCTCAAGGACAACGTGTTCCACGATTTCTATCGCCTGACCCCCGAAAAATTCACCAACGTCACCAACGGCATCGCGCACCGCCGCTGGCTCAATCAGTCGAATCCCGCGCTGGCGGCCTGCCTGACCAAGCTCATCGGCAAGGGCTTCACCGGCAACGCCGACGAGCTGCTTCGTCTGCGTGAATATGCCGACGACAAAGCGGTGCTGGAACAGCTGGAAGCGATCAAGCGCGGCAACAAGGAACGCTTTGCCAAAATCATCGAACGCAAGCAGGGCGTCAAGCTTGACCCGGATTCCATTTTTGACGTTCAGGTCAAGCGCCTGCATGAATACAAGCGGCAGCACCTCAACGCCTTCCATGTGCTCTCGCGCTATCTGGCCATCAAGGAAAACCCGAACGGCGATTTCACGCCCCACACCTATATTTTCGCCGCCAAGGCCGCTTCCGGTTACTTCATGGCGAAAAAGATCATCAGCTTCATCGTGGCGCTGGGTGATCTGATCAACAACGACCCCGACGTGAAGGGCCGCCTCAAGGTCGTGTTCGTCGAGGATTATAACGTGAGCGTGGCCGAAACGCTCATGCCCGCCGCCGACGTGAGCGAGCAGATCTCGCTGGCCGGTACGGAAGCCAGCGGCACGGGCAACATGAAGCTGATGCTCAACGGCGCGGTCACGCTGGGCACGATGGACGGCGCGAACATCGAGATCTGCGAAGCGGTCGGTGAAGACAACATCGTCATCTTCGGCATGAGAACGCCGGAAGTGAACGCCCTGCGCGCGCATTACAACCCCAAAACCTATTACGACAACAACGCCGATCTGCACCGCCTGATCGACTTCATCGACCGGGGCATCAACGGCAAGCCGTTCCCTGAAATCGGCGCGACCATCATCCAACACGACCCCTACATGGTGCTGGCTGACTTTGCCGATTACCGTCAGGCGCAGCAGAAGATCGAAACGCTGTGGGCGGATCGCACCACGTGGAACCGCATGTCGCTGATGAACATTGCCGGTGCGGGCAAATTCGCCGCCGACCGCGCCATCCGCGAATATGCCGAAAACATCTGGCACACCGGTCCGGTGAAGTAAGCAACGATATAATAAGAGCCTGTGAACAGTCCGAAAGGAACCGTTCACAGGCTTGATTTTTTTATTCGCTTATCGCGGCAGTCTGGCATAGAGCTGATTCCAGCGGCGGAATTTTTTCTTGTCGATGGAAAGAAGCTGCTCTTTGGTGATGCGGTAATTCCAGTTATCCTCGGTGGTGCCGGGCTTATTGAAGCGCGTGTCGGAGCCGTAAAGCAGCAGATCCTGAATGGGCAGGATCAACAGCCCCGCCGAAGAAGCGAACATGGCGCGCAGGATCGAGTCATAGCAGGCGTCCCAATTTTCGCCGGTGTAGCCGAAATATTCCAGCAGCTCTTTGCGGGTCGCGTCGTCCAGCTCCCAGACGTAGCCCAACAGCGTGTTGTTGTCGTGCGTGCCGGTGTAGGCAACGCAGTTGTTGACGTAATTATGCGGGCGGTGGGGCGAATCATCATCGCCCAAAAAGGCGAACTGCAGCACGCGCATGCCGGGCAGGCCGCTTTCTTTCAGCAATTCATAAACGGCCGGGGTGATATCGCCCAGATCCTCGGCAATGACCAATTTATCGCGGCACAGCTCCCGAATGACCTTCACCAGCTTCATGCCGGGTCCTTTGATCCATTTGCCGTTTTTAGCGGTCGTTTCCGTAGCGGGGATCGAGTAATAGGATTCGATGCCGCGGAAATGGTCGATGCGCACGCCGTCGAACAGCATGTTTTCAAATGCCAGCCGGTCGCGCCACCACGAAAAGCCGTTTTGCTCCATGTGCTCCCAGTCATACAGCGGGTTGCCCCAGAGCTGACCGTCTTCGCTGAAATAATCGGGCGGCACGCCCGCCACCGACGAGGGTGCGTAATCCTCCCCCACCTGGAAGTCGCTTTTGTTTTCTTCCACGTCGGAGGAATCGAGCGACACGTAGATCGGGATGTCGCCGATGATCTTCACGCCTTTGTCGTTGGCGTATTCCTTGATGACCTGCCACTGCTTGAAAAACTCATACTGCACGAAACGCCACAGGCGCTCTTCCTCTTCGTCGGGCACGTCGACCGTCCGCTCGCTCAGCGCCGCGCCGTTGTTGGCCTTTTTCAGCGCCATAAAGCGGCAGAACGCGGCGATATGCGGGTTTTTCACAAAGAAAGCATCAAGCGCGTCCCAATCGGTGAAGCGCGCCTGCGCCTTTTGCAGCAGCTTCATGCGCGAGGTCTGAAGCACGTCGAATTCACAGTAATACGGCGTTTTCTGCCGCGCGGATTCCAGTTCCTCCCGCGTCAGCAATCCCTCACGGTAAAGCGTGGGCAGATCGACAAAAAACGGGTTGCCGCTGAACGCGCCGTAGGATTTGTAGGGAGAGTTGCACTCTTCCGTCACGCAAAACGGCAGCACCTGCCAATAGGAAAAGCCGCAGTCGACCAGAAAATCAACAAACTCCAGCGCCGCCTGCCCAAAGCTGCCGGAGGAATAATCGCCGTAAAGCGAAGA
>CAMJHI010000039.1 GCA_946405475.1 uncultured Clostridia bacterium | reverse complement strand
CTGCGGCGGCAGCCACCCGGTCATAGCGCCGCATCACGCGGATTCTGACACAAGCGTCAATCTGGAATATGAGCCCGGCGCTTTCAGCGGCAAGGCGTTTCTGCTGGCCGAGCCGGTCGGCTATGATGAATTATTCATGGAATACCCCGCGTGTGAAACGGCGCTTTCGCTCAACCCGCGCGAAACGATCCGGGGCGCTTACCGCATCCAAGTCGTAGATGAAGCGGGCGACCCCGTGACGCTCAACGACGGGCATACGGCGCGGCTGTTCCTTGCTGTGCCCGAGGACGGCGAAACGAAAAAAAGCCGCGTCTGCCGCATTGCGGACGATACCGGCTCGCAAATCGACTCGTATAAGCTCACGCCCAAGGCGGGAAGCGCGGACAAGACTTGTGCCGTGACCGAAGACGAAGGGTATTTCATCCTCGATCTTGACCGATTCGGCGCGTTCATTCTGGTTGAAGAAACGGTCGATCCGACGATCGCGATCCGCGGCTTTGTGCCGTATCGCTCGGAGGGCTACAAGACCACGATCCATTTTTCCGCCGAGACTACCCTGCCGCCCGACGGCGCGACGATCCACTGGTTCGTCAACGAAACCGACAGCGGCACGGGCGAAGCCTTCACCGTGCGCCGCGCCAAAGCGGATTACACCATTCAGGCCAGACTCATTGACGAGGACGGCAAGACCGTGCTGGCCGAAAGCGAGACGGAATGGGTCTATATCAAAACCGGCTTCTGGGCGAAGGTGCTCGCGTTTTTGCGCATGCTCGTGTTCCGTCTGCCGAAGATCACGCAGAAATAATATAAATCCTTATTGAAAAACAGCAAGCGGCGTCCTTCAGGGAACCGCTTGCTGTTTTGCTTATTCTTTGAAATCGTTTTCTTTGGGAACGTAGCCGATGTCTTCGAGAAAATAGGCGTTCGTGTCGGCTGTCATACCTTTTTCGTCGATGAGCGTGAAGCGGAAATAATCATCGTCCGGGTCAATGCTGAACACGGCCGAGGTGATCGCCTCCACGCCCTGCTCTTCGGCGTAGACCGACCGCAGCCTCCTGCCGCCGCGCGTGGCAATGATCCGCCTGACGCCCTCGCATTCCAGATGAACGGTATTGTCGCTCGTGTCAAGCCACAGAGCGTTAAGAACGGGGCCGCGCGAAGCGTAAAAATCACCGCGGAGCAACGCCGCAGTCACGTCTTCATAGTTGAGCGACGGCGCTTTTATCATGGTGAAGCCGCCGAACGAATCCCAGTGCATGGTGCCGGGCTGGCGGTTATGGTTGTCATCGGTCGCCAGACAGAACAGCCGCTTGCCGGCACGAAGCTGCGCGTCGTAGATGTCGGGGTTATATTCGTTGTAGCCGTCCACCTCGGAGGATTTGTTGAAAATCTCCATGGCGTGCATACCGGCGTAGCCCATGTAAATTTCCGGCGGTTCGAGCGACCACGTCGGGTGGTTGTGGGTCACGAAAAAGCCGTTTTCCCGCCCGATGCGGATCATTCTGTTCACGTCCTCAACACAGTAATCCGCCTTGAAGGACGCGTACTCGCCGTCGCCGCTCACCGCGCCGCGCGTCTGCAGCGGGTGAAGCGTTTGCGCGGGTGACATAGCGATAAAATTGATATCGCAGCAGCGGTCGTGCCACCGCACGCCCGTTTGCTCGTCCGCCGATTCCTCCACGCCGTTGAGGGCAAGAAAAATCTCATCACTCAGTTCGTTATGCGTGACAAAGCGGTTGTGGTCGGTGTAGGCCACAATGGAATAGCCCTGCGCCAGATACATGGCCTTGAGCTCCTGCGGCGTTTTTTCGCCGTCGGACACGGTGGAGTGGCTGTGAAGATTGGCCTTGTAAAACCGCCCTTCGCTGCTGATAAGGTGTTTGATCACGCGTTCTCTCTCCTTCCCTTTTTCAGCGGAAAAGCTCCAACAGCTTCATCCAGGTGTAATAGATGCGGTAACAGGCTCTTGTCAAAAAGGTATTATCCTCGTGTAGAAGCAGCGTGTCGCCGACATCGTCAACGGGCAGAAAGACCGCCGTGGTGGGGGTGTTTTCTTCCTCGAAATTCGGTGAATGTACTGCAAGCATCATCGTGCCGTCCGCTGTGTAAAAAAGCATGCCGTGGCCGCCGTCAGGGTGATTTTTCGTTTTTGTGAAAAGATTACCCGGCTGCTGCCGCCATTTGCCGTCAACACGGCCGTTGGAAGAGAACGCGATGCGCACACAGTAACTGCCGCCGTCGCTGTTGCTCCAGAGCATCACAAGGCGCCCGTTTTTCGTCTGATAAACAAACGGTCCGTCGGTGATGTTTCCGCTGTTGCGGCGGCCGTCCGTCGCGCGAAACAGCAGGATCGGTTCCGAAACGAACGCGGTCAGGTCGTCACTGAGCTTCGCCGCCATCATGTCGCCGATCTCATCCTCATTGGACGTCCATTCGCCCACATAGATCATCCACGGCTGGCCGCTCTCATCAACGTAGAGCGTGCCGTCGATCGCGTCGCGCTCCTTGGGCGTCACGTGGCCGTCGGTGATGATCTCAAAGGGGCCGAGCGGGTCGTCGGCGCGAAAGATCGCAACGCCGCGCTTGCCCGTCGCCGCGGAACGATAGGTCGCGAACAGATAAAACCGCCCGTTGTAAACGTGGCATTCCGGCGCCCACCAGTCGTCCTCGCCGTCGCAGGCGCCCTGCGGCGTGTAGACGCGCACCGGCTCCGACCAGTTTGTCAGATCGGTGCTGTGAACGCAGCCGTAGCCGTCCCATTTCAGACCCGTGCCGTACAGATAATAAGTGCCGTTATGCGCGAGCACAAAAGGATCTCTCACACGCACGCCGCTGTCGATCGATTCAGCGGCGTTTGCCGCCGCACAGCAACCAGGCAGAACGAGCGCGGCGCAAAGCGCCAGCGACAAGGCTCGAATCAGGGTTCTGATCTGCATGGCTCATCCTCTCCTATTCCGCATAGACGAAAAAGCTGCCCTCAAGACCGTGCCAGTGGATGGTAACTCTCGTGCTGCCCCTGCCGACGGCGCGGATTTTGCCGCCGGAAATTCTGATCACCGATTTGTCGTAACCGTCAAAACGCGCGCCGAACACCGGGAAGGTGAAGCCTTCGGAATCCATCGCCATCACCTGCAGCTTTTCGCTGTCCTGCACATGATAGACCTGATTTTCCGCCTTGATGAGCGTCACCTCGGGGATCATGTGATTTCTGCGGCGAATCACGGGGATCTCGATGTTTTGCTCGGCCCCGTCATCGAGCTTCGGCGCGTCGGCCAGCGACAGCGTCACACGGTGGAACCGGGTCGGCCAGTTGCCCCAATCAGAGCCGTAGGCGTAGGAAAGATAAACAGGGTCGCCTTTGCCGATGTGCCCGTCAGCCCGGCCGGAAAGGCCGCAGTTGTGCAGTTTTCGCGCCGTGTTGGCTTTGACAAAGCCGCTTTGGCGAAAATGGATGCCGTCAAAGGATTCCCACACCGCCACGTAGCTGTCGTCCGAAAAGCGCTTTTCGGTGAACACCGCCACGAAACGGCCGTATTCATCCACGTATTTCACATCGGCGGAATCCCCTGATATTTTAGCCGGCAGGCATTCGCCCTGATGCTGCAGCGTGGCAGGCCAGTTTTCATCGGTCGCGTCGGCGATGGCGACGCGCGTGGTCGCGTTTTCGACGTTCCAGGAATAATAGATAAAGAGCCGATCTCCCATGAGCACGAACGAGGGCTCGCCCGAACCGAAGCCGTTGGGGTCGTCGGTGTATTTCACGAGCGGCACGACCGGGTCGGTGCCCCAGCCGCTGCCCGTCCACTTTTCAAACGGGCCGTCCGGGTTTTTGCTGCGGGCCACATAGACGCTGTTGTCCGTGCCGCGCACATCCATGGTAGAGGTGTAGCCGATATAGTAATAGCCGCCGAATTTGATCACGCCCGGATCGCACGCCCATCTGGCGTCCTCAGTTTCGGGCGTCGGGCTGAGGGCGACGACTTCTTTGGTACGCTTCGTCCCCTCGTTGAACAAACGGCAGTAGGTCACAAGGTCGACGATATCGCCGGGGCCGTTCGCCGCGCTCCACAAATCAAGGCTGCCGTCGCGGTTGAGGATCATGGACGGGCCATAACGGTAACCGCCGCCCAATTCGGTCGGATTGAAGGTGTCAAGGCCGGCGTCTTCGGCCTCGATTTGCAGGTATTTATTCTGGTCGCCGGGCTCAACGGGCGCAGACGGCTCAAAATCACCGCCGCCCCTCATCGGCGCGAAGCCGAAATTTCCGATTCCGAGAATGGTCAGATACACCAAGATCGTTTTCATGATCCGATAAAAAAGATACATTTCAGTCCCTCACTGTCACTTCTTTTTTCGCTGTTCCCGCTTTTGTCTGCGCTGCTCGCGATTATCCTTTTCCGAATCGAACAGTTCCACGGCAGCGTCGGTCATGTCGTCGCTCCACGTTTTGCCGTCGGGTTCGCTTTTTTTCATCCACGGGCAATAATCCGCGTAATCATCGTCGAGCACGATGGTATACGGCGGACCGCAGCGGTCGTTGACGTGGGCATAAAGGCGGCGCCCGGTCGTGATCAGCGGTTCCGCCTCGCTGCCTCTCATATTCTTTTGCAGGCTGTTGAATGCGGCGGCGGTGATTTCATAAAGCTCCCACGAGCCCTGAAACATCACCTCTGCGCCGTAAAGACCGGTTTTCTCATTGTAACAGGCTTTCCAGCCCAAGCCTTCTTTGATCTGCAAGCAGGATCACCCCTCCCCTTCTGTTCCAAACAGCGTGATCTCGTCACCGGAATGCACGTAGTGCAATTGCCCGCCCAGCACGGTTTTCATCACGTCAAACGCGGGTACGCCGGTGCAGTGGCAGGTATAATACGTCGTGTCATACCGCTTCAACGCTTCTGCCGTTCGTTCGATCTCAACGATCTCCTCGGCGGTGTAATCCGTCTTTTTCATCAGGTGAAAACCGCTGAACACCGCGTCCGGCGCAGAACCGAATTTTCGCGCAACTTCCGCCAGAATGTTCAGAATGCCGTTGTGCGCACAGCCGGAAACAAGCACGCGCCGCCGCCCCTCGCGGATGACAAGACACTGCTCGTGGTCGAACGAATCCCGCACGAAACCGCCGCTCGTTTTGCGCAGCAGCCGCGCGTTGCCCGGCGGCCAAGCAAAAGCGCGGCGTTCGATCACGAACAGGGAAAGCTCGTCGTCGATTCTGTGATCGCCGTCGATCAGCCTGACCTGCGGCAGTGCGGAGATCCGTGCATCGATGCCGATATAGCGGAATCGTTCGCTGCCCGCCTGCTCGCCGTCGTCCGCATAATACGCGTCAACTGCCGATTTCTGCATGAAAATCGGCGCGGTGCGGTTGAGCGCGGCAAACGCCATGACGCCGCCGGTGTGGTCATAATGACCGTGGCTGAGCACGACGGTATCGACCGTTTGGAGGTCAACGCCGAGTCGTTCGGCATTGCGGAGCGTTTCTTCCGACGGGCCGAGGTCAACGAGCAGCCGGTGACCGGCCGTTTCGATATAAAACGACAAGCCGTGCGCGGCAGCACACGGAGCGTGTCCGTTGGTGTTTTCAATCAGATTGACGATCCTCATACTCATTCCCTTACCGACAGCAACATTTTGCTTATCTGCCCCAGTTGAACGGGCGGTCAAGGAAATTGACCTCGCTTTTTTCCGGAATCAGGCCAAAAGAGCACACACGATGGATACCGTGAGCCCTAAAGGCGTCGTACAATTCCTCATTCGCCTTCATGCGAAGCGGGTTGAGGAAGAAATATTTGCCCATGAACAGGTTCGCCTTGTAGTATTCCCAACTGAGGTTGGCCGTTTCCACGTTGAAGCGCTGTTCCTCGCTGCCGTTGGCGGCCAGCGCTTTTTTCCACAAGCCGTCGAGCTTTGCGGCGGTCAGCGGCGGGTAAAAGCCGGATTGATAGTGCCAGTCAAAGTCAAAGGCGTGGGCGGTCGCACTGATTTGCGCGGACTGAATGTCGAGGATCTGCCGGATATAAGGCGCGGCCTCTTCGCCGTAATACGCCGCGATAAATTCATTCATGGCGTGCGACACGTCACAGTCGACGTTCCACTGAAGGCGGCACAGCAGATAGTTGCGCAATTCGTTGAACGCCGCCTCGTGCCCGTCGCCGCAGTTATAAATATAACCCGTGATGCCGATATCGTGCATGTAGCGCATGGTGGACTGCATCGTTTCCAGATTGCAGAAGAACTGCGCCGTGTTGAGGAAATTGATGGTATAGTCATAGATATACGTCGTATCCGCGACCTTCGTCCAGTTTTTGAAGTCCTGCGCGATCGTCGGTTCCTGCGGAACGTAGAGATTGTTGAAATTATCGTGCCCATCGACCGCGCCGCATTCAGTCAGCGGATGGCTGCGGCAGGCCTTGTGCAGCCCGCACAGCACCGGCGCGACGTTGTCACGGCAGCGCAGGGTCAGGTCGGTCGGCGGCCGATCCGTTTCATTGTAAGCGTAAAATGTGAACATGAAATCGGGGTATTCTTCATCCAGCGCGTCGGCCAGCGCGTTGGTAAAAATGAGCGTCGGCGCGCAGACGCTGCCGTAGCGTTCATACGCCGCCTCGCACAGCGCACAATGACAGTAATTTGTGTTGTCCTTCTGCCCGACGTGCAGATATTTTGAACCGCGCGGATCGTCCTGAATGGCCTTGCGCGCGTTCTCGATCGAAACACGCAGCACATCAGGGTTTGACAGGCAGACGTGGTCGGTCGAGCGAGTGCCGTCTTCCATCTGCGCAAAATAGTCCGGGTGCTCGCCGAACAGCGAATCAGGCACCAGACGGTCGAGCGTCACGTCCCACAGCACGTAGCTGAGCGCGCCGCCGTAATCTTCGGCGGTCTGCCAGAACGACACGTTCATTTTGCTGCGCGCGCGGTAAGCTTTGTTCGTGCCGCCGCAGTCATTGCGGCGAACGGAAAACGAGGGCTTCACCGAACGATCCAGATGAGTGTCCACAATAAAATCAGGGCTTTCGGGCGCGATTTCAAGCTTGGGGGTGAACCAGCGAACGCCGAGATAATCCTCCAGCAAAGTGTACACGCCGTAGAGCGTGCCGCGGCTGCCCGTGCCGCAAACGTGCAGATCGCCGTTTTCGACAAACAGGCGGAAGCTTTCTTCGTCGTTGATCGAAAAACCGACCGGCGCCGTCTGCACGCCGCTTGGTTCGACCTCAAGCGCGATGACCGGCGCGCCGGGTGACGCCTGATCAGCCGCAATGATCGGCAGCGTCACGCCGCAGCACTTTTGCACGTAAGTCTGCAGTTCCCGCGCCGCGGTTTGCAGGCAGGCGTCCGCGTCTGCGGGCAGCGTGACGGAATATGTCGAGCGGCCGTTCTGCACGATACAGAGCGCTTCTGTGATTTGCGGCGCCTCATAGGGCGTTCCGCCGTAATCCACCGGCCGGTTGACAGGCACCAGACCGACGGCGAACAGGATCACCTGAAACAACGCGAAAATGCCTTTGATCGTCTTCATAGCAACCACCTTTTCGGGTGAATTTTGTCGGGATCACAGCCCGTTGATCATCACGAGAATGTCAAGATAAAACGGGCGGATATAGTTGATGTGGATCAGGTCGCCCATCAGCGCCTGATGGTCGCCGCGGTAGGTCGGCATCACGTTCCAAACGCCGGGGCTGACCGAAGCCGGGTCATAATCCTGCTGCGGCGCGTTGTAGGGCGCGCGCGCCGAAACGGTGTTGACCAGCCCGTCGTTCGCCTTCCAACTGTCGTCGATCACAAAACCGGCGGGCGTAACGCCCGTGTAGGCGCCCATCGCGTCAATGGTGGAAAGCACGAGCGGCTCGACCTTGACGGAGGGGTCGCGCACCTGATTGCCGTTGCCGTCGTCCATCGTGCAGCAGCTCGGCACGGAGAAATAATAGACGTGCGGCAGCGTTTCGATCCCGGCGAGCATGGCGCGGGCGTTGTCGATCGTCATATCGAATTCCGCGCTGTCCTCGGCAATGCGGCCGTCTTTTTTATTGCCGCCGGCCAGACCGATCGCGTGAGAGGTCAGATCCTGGATCATCGTCGGCTTTCTGGTGCCGTCCTGGAATTCATGCCGCAGGGTGTACGCTGTCGTACCGTTCATCGGCGAGGAAAGGGTCGTGATCGAATAGATCCAGTCGCCCTTGCCGCCTTTGAACAGGTCGGACGCGTCGTTTGCGGCAGCGAGCTCCGCCTGATCTCCGGCAGCCATGAGCTGTGTAAACATCAGGATCGTCGCGCCGCCGAAGGAATGCCCCAGCAGGTTGATCTTATCCTGCGCCGAAAAGCTGTCAAGCAGCGCCCGGCCGGTGTAATCCCTGCCGAAGCGCTTATGGTGGCAGCGCTCGGCGTGAGCCGCGCCGTAATCGACGCGCGTGCCGGTGAGCTGCGCGTAAAGCTCGCACGCCCGATCCCACGCGGAGCCGCCGGGATCGACCGACGCGGCGCAGCAGTCAAAGCCGCGCGCGTTCAAATAGCGGATCATGTCGCCGCCGAACATGCCCCAATACGGCATAACGGCGTTGACGGGGCTGTATTCGCCCCAGCCGCCGAGACCGTGGACAAAAACGAACGAATAGTTCGTGTTCCACGTTTCCGGGTCGACCTGAGCCTTGGGCAGATTGGCCGACGGCACGAGGAACATGATGATCGCCATAAAAAAGGACAGGATCGTCTGCATGGATGTTTCCTCCCGAGACAATAGTATTCAGCAAAATGCCGCTGCGGTTATTCCTCCAGACGCTTGCGGCGTTCGGCGGCAGCCGTTTGCAGCGTTCTCTTACCGGTCACAACGCCGACGACGAGCAGCAGCACGCCGAAGGCGATCACGAAGCAGGCGCCGAGGGAGCTCATGCCGGTCACGTCACGCGGGTTTTTCGGATCATAGCGCACATGGATCGTTTTGCCAACGCGGTAACTGCTTTTATAGTTATCAAGCTTGGATTCGTAAGAAGAACCTTCCACGGCGTACCGAACGTAGACCTCGTAGCTGTCCGGCTCGTCGGCAGCGCCCGGCACGATTTCCATGCGCGTGATGACAGCGGTCGTCTGCGGGAACGTGTTCACCTGCACCAGCTTCACCGTGCCCATGACCAAAAACAGCAGCCCGCCGAGCAGGGCGACGAGCGGGATCGCGTACTTTTCAATAAACGGTTTGAATTTCATTGACTTTGTGTCCTCTCTTTCTTAATACACTATCGTTTCTCAATAATCAGTTCCGCGGAACCTTCCTCCAGCGCATTGAATTCGTCATAGTGGATATGGCTGCCCGCGTCTTCCCGAGCCAGCGCGGAAAGCTGTTCCGACAAGGAGAGCAAGCCCTCTTGATTGGCGGAAAGGGTCACGGAACGCGCGTCGGCCCGAACGAGGATTTCAAAGCCTTCCGCCCAGTCAATCTTCATCAAATCACCTCAATCCCATATACAAAGCACTGAAAATCTGCGGGAATCTTTCACAAAATGATTGTAACATAGTGTTGAAGCTCTTTCAATAACCATTTTTATTTACTGCGTTTTTTCGATTTGCGCGAAATTCTATTGATTTCAACCGGTCCAGCCATTATAATCATAACAGGCAGCGATCATACCCGCGAAAACGATCCCTGACAAGTCTGCCAATCAAACCAAAGGAGAATGCCCATGGAAAACGAGATCCGCAAGCAAGAAAACGAAAAATACGTGAAATCAAGCGAATTTATCCTGTATCTGGTCGCCGTGTTCTTCTACACGAACATGACCGGCATGGTCGGCAACTTCCGCAACGCCTATATCGTGAACGTGCTGCGGCTCACCGACAGCCAGGCCTCGCTTTACAACACGCTGCTCAGCCTGATCCCCTTCTTCCTCAACTTTTTCATTGCCATGTATATCGACGGACGAAAGGTCGGCAAAAAGGGCAAGTTCCGCCCGCTCGGGCTGTATGCGGCCGTGCCGATCGGCGTACTGCTCGTGCTGAGCTTTTTCACGCCGAAATTCTTAACGGGCACGCTGATGATGATCTATATCGTGACCGTCGGCGTTTCCTACGCCATTTCGACCAACTTCGGCAACTCGGTCAACATGGTCGCCATCGTCATGACCCCGAACATGAAGGAACGCGACAACGTGCTTTCGTTGAGAAGCATCGTTTCCGCGGTCGGCAACTCGGCGCCGCTGGTCATTCTGCTGGTGATCGGCCTGATCTGGAAGGATGAAGGCACGCAGTACATCATCGGCGCGGGGCTTTGCGGCGTGGTCGGCGTGATCGCCATGCTGCTGGGCATGTCGGCGGTTCGGGAGCGGGTCTCGTACACGGACGAAAAGAAAAACCCGTTTTTGGGCTATAAAGACATCGTCACCAACAAATACGCCTGGTCGATCATCGCCTCCGATTTTCTCAGGAGCTTCCGCAACATTTCCACCTACCTCGGGCCGTTCCTCGCCGCCGCCATTCTCGGCTCAACCTCAAAGTTCCTGCTCTTCGGCCTGCCCACCGGCATCGGCACGGCGGTCGGTATGCTGGTGATTAAAATACTGCTCAAGAAGTTCAATTCCAAAGTGCTTTACATTGCCAGCGGTATTTATTCCGTGATCATCAACACGGGCGCGTTCGCCGTCGGCTACCTTTACTTCACCGGCGGCAACAAGGTGCTGCAGATCGTGTTCATCGCGGCGCTGTTCCTCATCGGGCTTCAGTTCGGCGCGTCCAACCTGCTGCCGACCATGTTCCAGGCCGACGTGCTGGAGGATATCGAACTGAAAACCGGCAAGCGGCTTGACGCCACCCTGCCCACCGTCATCGGCGTGGGCACCATGATCAGCGGTACGATCGCCACCGCGCTCGCGCCCCGCATCCTGTACGGCGAGCATTCGATCATCCACTACATACAGCCCAGCGACCTTGACCCCAACCCGGTGCAGAGCCTCAAAACAAAGATCGCCATGCTGTTCTTCTACACCGTGTTCCACGGTCTGATGATGTTCCTCGCCGGCGTGCCGTTCTTCTTTTATAAGCTCACCGGTCAGACCAAAGAAGAGATCCACAACGCCGTCATCAGGCAGCGCGAGCAATACAACAACGATTAAAAAGTCAACAAAGCAGCCGGGCAAAGACCTGAAAAAGTCCTTGCCCGGCTATTTTTGTTACATCCACTTTTTCTTTTTGAAATAGAGCAGACTGCCCAGGCCGATTGAAAGGCTGACGGCGATCACGATCGGATAGCTGATGCGGTAATTGAGTTCCGGCATATACTTGAAGTTCATGCCGTACCAGCCGGTCAGCAGCGTCAAAGGCGTAAAAATGGTGGTCACGACCGTGAGCAGCGTCATGATGCGGTTTTGCTTGACGTCGACGCGGGTCTGGATCAGGTCGCGCAATTGCACGGTGTAGTCGCGCAGGTTGGCGGTCATTTCACGCAGCCGCTCGGCTCTGGCGGTGAACAGACGGAAATAGCGCAGGTTCTCTTCGGCAAAAAAGCCGTTTTCATTTTCTTCCAGTTCCTGCCCGAAATCCATCAGCTGCCCGTAATGCAGGCTCAGATCGAGCAGATCGCCCCGCACGTCATTCAAACGGGACAGGCAGGCTTCCGCGTCGCCGGAAAGGATCTCCTCCTCCATTTTATCCAGCGATTTTTCCATCAGCTCCAGCCGCTCCAGGTCTGGCGCGATGATCTGTTCCATGAAATCATACAGAAACCGCTCCAGCCCGGGCATACGCCAGCGTTTGAGGGCGGCCACCTGCTGCACGAGCTGCAGCGCCAGACCGCTGTCGTCAATGAACACGATCCCCTTTTCATCCAGCGCAAAGGCAAAGGAGCCCGACACGTGCTCGGTGTAACCCATGAGAGGGATGGCGATGCTGCCGGTGAGCGAATCGTAGTTCACCACGGCGCGGGTCTGCTCCGACGCGGGCAGATCGATCTCCATGTCGATGCCCATAACAAAGCTGTCTTTTCCGTTTTTCCACTGCTCGGCTGTCAGCACCGCAACGTAAGGCGTTGACGAAAGGATATCCTCCGCGGCGCAGGGCTCGAGCGTTTCACGAATCAAAAAATACATGGCGTTTCCTTCAGTGCGGTTGATCGGCTGGAACCCGTCGACCGCGCTTATTTCAATTTCAGAACGGCGTTGTAGTCGTCGATGCCGTAATTGCCGACGGTGTGTTTCATCGTCTCATAAAAATCAAGCGTTTCGCCCTGCGAGCCCTTGAGCGTTTTCACGAACGGACGGATGCGTTTGAAGACGCGCAACAGCGTGTCGCCGCCGGGCGTTCCTTCCACGTAAGGCTGGTTGCCTTCAAAGATGGAGCGAACCATGCCCACGGCGAAATCAACGAAAAGATCCTTCTTGATCTGCGGGTCGGCGTGGGTGCACAGCAGGCGGGCAAACCCGCCGACCGTCAGCTTGGACAGCTTTCTGCCGACGACGGGGAACAGCTTTTTGAGCATAGGCGTCGGCTTGATGTTCACCTTCCGCATAAAGCGCTCCGGATCGGTCTGCATCCGCTCAATCAGGGTGCGGATCATACGTTCAAACTGCGCTTTCAGGTATTCTTCACCCGTCTTGCCCTTTTTATCCCATTCAAACTCAGGCACGGGGATACTTTCGATCTCGACCGTGCTGTCATCCTGCACGGTGACCAGCCGCATGAACGCCGGGCAGCCGATGGCCGAACCGGTGCATACGTCATAAA
>CAMJHI010000038.1 GCA_946405475.1 uncultured Clostridia bacterium | reverse complement strand
CTGCTCGGCGAAAAGATCGCCATTGTGTCCGACAAGCCGCAGACCACGCGCACGCGCATCATGGGCGTGCTCACCGAGGGCGAAACCCAGCTGGTGTTCACCGACACGCCCGGGTTCCACCGCCCGAAGACCAAGCTGGGCGAAAAAATGATCCGCGCGGTCGACGAGAGCATGTCCGGCGTGGACGCCTGCCTGTTTGTGGTTGAGCCGAAGGGCGAACTGCGCCCGGCGGAGGAAGAGCTGATCGCAAAATTCAAAAAGCAGAAGGCGCGCGTGGTGCTCGCCATCAACAAGGTCGACACCGTCGCCAACAAGGAAGAGCTGATGCAGCGCATTCTTCACTTTTCGCAGCTTTACGATTTTGAAGCCGTCGTGCCCGTGTCCGCCGTGAAGGGCGACAACATGGACGCGCTCAAAGAAGAACTGAACAATCTGGCCGAAGAAGGCTTCCATTATTTCCCCGAGGATACCCTCACCGACCAGCCGGAACGGGTGCTGGCGGCCGAGATGATCCGCGAAAAGCTGCTGCGCTGCCTCGACAAAGAGATCCCGCACGGCACCGCCGTGAGCATCGAAAAAATGCGTGAGCGCGGCGACAGCGATATCGTTGACGTCGAAGCAATCATCTATTGTGAAAAAGAGAGCCACAAGGGCATCATCATCGGCAAGGGCGGTGCCATGCTCAAGCGCATCTCCACCCGTGCCCGCGAGGATATGGAGCGGTTCTTTGATTGCCGCGTCAACCTCAAATGCTGGGTCAAGGTCAAGGAGGATTGGCGCAACCGCGAGGGTCTGATCCACAATTTCGGTCTGGATTGACAACTCCTTCCGCGCATAAAACACCATCCCTGTACGCACGCTAAACATGTCAGCAGCGTACAGGGCGTTTTTTGCGGGGAGGAGAAACAGGTGGATGAAAAACAGGCGTGGGATCGTTTTCGGCAAAGCGGTTCCGTGGAAGACTATTTGAAGTATCGGGAGAAAGTGCATGAGGCTGAACACCGAAGGGTTGATCATACGGGAGAGTCAGACGGGCGAGGCTGACCGCATCGTTACCGTGCTCACGCGGGACGCGGGCGTGGTGCGCGCCTTTGTGCGCGGCGCGCGCAGTGTCAGCAGCAAAAAGCTTGCGGCGACCCAACTGCTCAGCTACGCGCGGCTTTCTCTGTTCATGAACCGTGACGCCTACACCGTCGATGAGGCTGAGCCGATCGAGGTGTTTTTCAAGGTGCGCGGCGATATCGTGCGCGTGTCGCTGGCCATGTATTTCTGCGAGCTGCTCGCCGAGCTTGCGCCCGAGGGCGACGACGCGTCCGAGATACTGTCTCTGGCGCTCAACAGCCTGTATCTGCTCAGCGGCAACAAGCTGCCGACCCAGCAGATCAAGGCTGTGTTCGAGCTGCGCCTGCTGTGCTTAACGGGCTATATGCCGAACTTGGTTGCCTGCGCGGGGTGCGGCGCTTACACGGATGAGATCATGCTCTTCAGCCCCGGCAGCGGTCAGCTCTGGTGCGGCAAGTGCGACCCGAAGCAGTTTACGCGCCCGCTGGAAATCGGCGTGGTCACGGCCATGCGCCACATCTGCTACAGCGAACCGGCGAAGCTGTTTTCCTTCAAGCTTTCGCCCGCGGGGCTGGCGAGTCTGGAGGAAACCGTGCAGAATTATCTGCTCACCCAGACCCAGCGCGGCTACAAATCGCTCGATTTCTACCGATCCGTTACATAGGTGATGAACATGACAAAGAAAGAACGAAAAAACTACGTCGTCAACCGCTGCTACGCGGCGTTTTACGATCAGCTGCCCAAGCCGTTCAAAACCGTCAACGCGCTGCGTTATCCGGGGCTGTGGCTGAGCATTCTGATGAACCCCGAATTGTTCAAGCTCGAAAACCTCACGCCGGAATGCACCGACGTGCTGGTCAACGCCGCCCGCTCAGGGGAAAAACCGGCGTATAAAGCCGATTACGAAAACCTTGATTACACGCTCAGCGTGTTTTATGAGCTGAATTATACGCTGGACAAGCTGCGCTTTATCGGCGGCGAGATCTTCGCTTACGACAAGCTGCCCGCGCTGGTCAAGGCGGCGCACCGTCTGCCGAAAATCAGGCAGATCGAGCTGGTGTCGTCCGGCGAAGTCGTGCCGCGGGGCGACGCGTTCGATCTGATGCGCAACCCGCGCATCAGACTGCTGCTCAATCAAAACGGCAGCAAAACCCCCGAATTCCGCGCGGCGCTCGACGCGGCGGAAATCGATTATGAGCTGTTCGACGAAACGGAGCCGTGCGCTTATCAGAACAGCACGCAGACCGTGTTCGTTGAGGGCAAGGTGTTCCGCTGCCCGAAGGCGGCGCGCGCTTACGCGCTGGGCGAAAAGGTCGGCGAAGAAAAATACGTCGATATCGTTGCCCGCAAGCTCGAGATCCGTGCGCTTCGGCTGGCGCTGTTCGATTTCACCAATTCCGCCCCGCCCGCATCCTGCAGTGAATGCGACAAATCGGAAGTTGTCGAGCTGAAGCTCGAAGCCGATAGCTGATAGCTGATAGCCGATAGCGCGTGTCCCGAAAAGCGATTTGCTATCCGCTATCCGCTCAATCGAAATTTGTCGGGCTGGCGCCCGACTCGATATATTGCTGCGCAATTCGATATTCCTTCGGCTTGATATGCCTGACGGCTCGATATGTCCCTGTCGGGACAAGTTTTCTTGTTCGGCAAAGCCGAACATATCGAATCGAGCAAAGCGAGATATATCAAATTTGCATCGCAAATATATCGAACGCCGCAGGCGTATATCGACCGGAATTTTACGCGCGTCGAGCGCGTAAAATTCCGCTTTGTTGCTTCCAAAAAACGCGCTCGCCCGAATCGACTCGGGTGAGCGCGTTTTGCTGTGCTGTGATGAATGCTAAATGCCCAACAGCTCTTTTTTCTTGGCGTCGAACTCTTCCTGCGTGATAATGCCGTCATCCAGCAGCGCTTTGTATTCACGCAATTCTGCGGCGGGACTCACAGCGGATGGCTGTGATTCCGATGTGTCTTCTCTGCCGGAAGTCTCTCTCCTGCCGAATCTCGCCGATTCGAATCTCTTTTTCATGCTGTCTTTGAATGATTCAAACGCTTCCGGCGCGTCGCTGTTGCTCACGGTGCTTTCGTCGTCTGCGTCAAGGTCATCTTCCAAAACGGTTTCGCTCTGGATTTTGTTAAACAGATCTGTGTTCGACCATTCGGTCACTTCCAGCGCTCTCACTGCTGTCAGCGGATGATCCTTGTCAATCATGAAAATAAACTCCAGTGTTTTGTTCCATTTGGAATCCGCAATCATTTCCCTGTATTCAAGTGCCTGTTTCATGAACTCAGCTTTATTTGCTTCGTAAACGATGTCTTTGTCGTAACCGGCTAATCTCATGCAGACCTCGGCCATTTTTTCTCCGTTTCCATCCACGATGGCGGCCGCTCTGTCTGCTGAGTATTCGCTGCATCTCATCCAGTAATAGAACGCTACCTGAAGCGGCAGCGAGATCAGCGATCCGAACGGCAGGTTGCTCAGGGCGAAGGAAGAACCTTTCAGAATTAAGCTTCCCATGGACGTGTACAGGGTGTGATGGCATGCGATGTGACCGCATTCATGCGCCAGAACCGTCGGGATCAACTCCTCGGGGAGCGTTTCAAGCAGACCTGACGTGATCACGATAAAAGGCTTGGTGTCGCCGTATGTATATGAGTTGGGGTATGGATCAATGTCAAGGTAAAGCTCGGGTATCTCAATGCCCAGCTTTTCGCAAATCGGCGGGAGCATATCGTAATAGACCTTGAGCTGATTGTCATTGATTCTGACATTGGTCGACATGTTTGAGATACGAAACTGCCTTTCGTACATCACGCTCATAAAGGTTTTCATCAGCTTTGAAAAGCCCGGGATTGCTTTTAATGCTTTCAGCGCAGCTTTGTCGGATTTGTGTAGATAGTACTTGGAATCGACAGACATATCTTTCTCTCCTTTTTCGTGATGCCAATATTATAACAGAAAAAAGAAAGCAAGCAAGATGTTGAGTGATTTGTTTTGTCATACGGTTTCCTATGCTTTGTCATGTTATACTTTTCCTGTTTGGTGTGACCGTCTGTTCGTTCGTGTTGACGCTCTTGATGATGAAGAGCTTTTCATGACTGCCGCCAGCTTTCAGCTATCCGCTATCGGCTATCGGCTTAGTTCTGCTTTACGCTTCAAAAAACGCGCTCGCCCGCTTCAACTCGGGTGAGCGCGTTTTGCTGTGCTTAACGATCGGTTATCGTTTCATCACCGTGAACAGGCTGCGGATTTCGGCAAACAGCGCGTCAATCACGGGAATATTGATCCAGCGGTATTCCCGCGCCTGCGGCATGCCGTCGTAGCTGAGCAGCAGCGGCTGGGTGTAGATCACGCCGCCTTCGCCGAACGCTTCGGCGCGCACGTAGCTGCCGAGCTGATCGGCGTAATCGCGCAGGTTGAGCGTGCATTCTCCGCCGTCGGCTTTCATCACGGCAATGACCTTGCCGTCGGCAATAAAGCGCACCAGCTTGGCGTTGTCGGTCGTCACGGTGATCGTGTCGGCCTCGTTGTCGGCGGTGACGGCGGTGATGTAGGTATCTTCGCCGTGAAAATAGCCGTCCTTGTCCACCAGCCGCAGCGGTTCGGCGGCGGAGGATTTTTTCTTTTCCGTGCCGTTGGCGACGTTTTCCACACGGGTGCGCATGGCGTCAACGGTTTCTTTTACTTTGGCGTAAAGCTCGCCGTCCGTGCCGTAATACTTTTCCAGATTTTCCAGAATGTTTTCCAAATCCTTCTGGTTGCCGTCGCAGTAGCTGCACGCGAAAAACGTGCCGTTTTCCAGCGCCTGTCTGGCCTGCACGGAGGTCAGGTCGGTCATGAGCAGCCGGGCGTAGCCGGTGTTGATTTTGTCGCACTGATGCGCGTCGCTGGAGGCGATGGCAAAAATGTTGCGGCCGTCGGGCGTGCTGCGCTTGAGCATGATATCCCACAGCTTGCGGTCATAGCGGGTGCGGCTGTCGCCCTTGCTGTTGACGTCGACGCCCAGGCACACGGGATACTTCTGGATCATGCCGTAAAACTTGTTGATGTAGTAGCGATAGATCAGATCATTTTCGTCATACGCTTCGTCTTCCGTCAGATCGTTGCGCGCCTTGGTGTATTCGCCGGGGTGATTGATCACGCAAACGCCCTTCGCCTTGGTCACGCCCTTGAGCGTGGTCACGTAGTCGGCAATGCCGTTGAACTGATAATCGCAAAACCAGCTGTTGACGTGAGCGTTGATGGAAACGGCGTTGTTTTCAATGCCGTTGGGCAGGCGCATGATCGTTCTCACCGCGCCGTCGCCGGTCACGGTCAGGTAATCGTCGCCGTTGTCGCGGCGGGTGAGAGTGTAGCTGGCGCCGCACTCATCGAACGTGCCGGCTTCGCCTAAGTAGACCAGCTCGCCTTCATTGCGGTTCACGGCGTTAAGCAGCCCGTGGATGAACTGATAGTCGGAATCCTCCGCTCTGACCCAGCTTTTGTTGTTGATGCCGTGGTCGGTGGTGGCCACGATGTCGAAGCCCTGCCGATAGTGCGTTTCGAGGCTCTCTTTCAGGGTGATGTCGCCGTCGCTGGCGTTGGTGTGGGTGTGCAGCGCGGTCTTGTACTGGTTGACCTGCGCCCAGTCCACGTCGGCATAGGGGTTGGTGATCGTGTAATCGATCTGACCGCGCGTGCCTTCGGCCGCGGCGGGCAGCGCCAGACCGCTGAGCACCAGAGCGGCGCACAAAAGCAGCGAAACCACAGCGATGGTTTTCTTCATGTTTCGGCATCTCCTTTATGAAAAGATTCTGCGAAAATTATACCAAAGCCACGGTTCTCTGTCAAGATGAGCGAGGCGCGGCCGCCCGGCTTTTCGGTTACTCCTTCCGGCAAAAAAGAGCCTGCCGTCCCGGGCGGAATATGCTTGACAGAAAGCGAAATCGTTGTATAATACTACTGAAATCAGTATGAAAAAGGAGAGGATCCCCATGAGAGAACTCGGTAAATCCGATAAACTTCAGCTTGTCCATTCCGATATCCGCGGCCCCGTTTTCGTTGAGGCGATGCGCATGCGCAAGGAAGGCATCGACGTGCTGCGCCTGAACACGGGCAACCCCGCCACCTTCGATTTCAAAATGCCCGACAGCGTGCGGAACGCGCTGCTCGAAAACGCCGACAAGGCCGTTGCTTACTGCGACCTCAAGGGCATGCCCGACGCGCGCGAAGCCATCTGCAATTATCACAAGGGCAAGGGCATTCAGGGCATCACGCCGGATGACTGCTTCATCGGCAACGGCGTGAGCGAGCTGGTCACCATGGCGCTCATCGCCCTGCTCAACTACGGCGACGAGATCCTCGTGCCCGCGCCCGATTATTCGCTGTGGACGAATTCGGTGCATATCGCCGGGGCGAAGCCGGTGCATTACATCTGCGACGAGCAGTCCGCCTGGTATCCCGATATCAACGACATCCGCAAAAAGATCACGCCCAAGACCCGCGCGATCGTCATCATCAACCCCAACAACCCCACCGGCGCGCTCTATCCGAAAGAGGTGCTGGAGGAGCTGATCCAGATCGCCCGTGAAAACGATCTGGTGATCTTCTCCGATGAAATCTACGACCGTCTGGTCATGGATGATCTTGAACACGTTTCCACCGCCGCGCTTGCGCCCGATCTGCTGGTGTGCACCATGAACGGTCTGTCCAAGTCCCACATCGTGTGCGGCTTTCGCTGCGGCTGGATGGTCGTCAGCGGCCCGAAGGAGCACGCGCAGGGCTTCATCGCCGGTCTGGTTCAGCTTTCCGCCATGCGTCTTTGCGCCAACGCGCTCATGCAGCTCGTCATTCCCGCCGCGCTCAACGATCCCGACAGCACCCGCGCCATGATCGTGCCGGGCGGCCGCCTTTACGAGCAGCGCGAGGCCTGCTGCCGCGAGCTGGCCAAGATCGACGGCATCACGTTCGTCAAAAACTCGGCGGCGTTCTATATCTTCCCGAAGATCGACGTCAAAAAGTTCAACATCACCGACGATCAGCAGTTCGCCATGGATTATCTCCATGCCAAAAACGTCATGATCATTCCCGGCCGCGGCTTCAGTTGGGACGCGCCCGATCATTTCCGCATCGTCATGTTGCCCGAGCCCGAAAAAATGGCGAAGGCCATGCGCGATCTCGGCGATTTCTTAAAGGATTATCACCAGAACTAATCAAACGCCTCGATCAGCCGCTGCAGCTCCTTTTCGTCAGCGGCTGTGATGCCTTGCTCCAGCTTCTGCACCACGTCCTGCGGCAGGCTGTCAAGCGGGCAGTCCAGAATCTCCTCCGGTCGGTCGTTTCCCTTTTCAAACACGGCGACCCGGTCGTGATAGGCTTTGATGACATAGGCAGCGCCGTCGGTTTCGTCTGAACCGGCGGCTTTTTGCTGCGCCGTGCGGGCGGCGCAGCCGCCGACGATGATCAGGGCGGCCAGCAGAGCCGCCGTCGCTTTTCGTTTTATCATTCTCACCTCATGTTAAGTTTTACCTCTTTTTCAACAAATTATCAAAAAAAGCGCAAAACCTTGCCGTAAAAACGATTAAGTTTCAAAAAAAGGCTTTCTTTTTTTGTTTAATATGTTATAATACGAGTTATTAAAATGGCTTTTTATGTGATTGACGAACGTCAGAACCAATTCTTGCAGAAAGGAACAATATCCGGCCGCGCAAGGCGCGGGTATTGAACGGCGAACGCTATGAACTATGATCCGAACGGGCAGGAACAGGGGATCCCGATCTCCAAAAAGCGACCTGCTGCGCCCGCTCGGCCGGCGCCTGCTTCGGCGCGCGGCGGGCAGAGCGTGAACAACACCGGCCGCAAGCCCCCCAAAAAGGGCAAAGCCGGTCTGCCTGTGTTTTGGAAAATCGTGCTCGGTGCGGCGGCGGTGTGCATCCTCACCGGCGTGATCGTGTGCTCCTACATTTTCTTCAGCGTTTACAGCGTGGCGCACGGCGACGTGGTCATTGACCTGAACGAATATCAGGTCAACCAGAACCAGACGTCCATCATCTATGCCTACGACACCGACGGCAAGCTGTTTGAATTGCAGCGGCTGCACGGCAAGGTCAACCGCATTTACGTCGGCCTTGACGAAATGCCCAAGCACCTGCGGCAGGCCTTCATTTCGCTGGAGGATAAGCGCTTTTACGATCACCACGGCGTCGACTGGATCCGTTTCGTGGCGGTGTTCATCAAGGACCATTTCCGCACGGGCGGTTCGTCCATCACGCAGCAGCTCGTCAAAAACATCACCGGCGAGCGCGACGCGACCTTTGTGCGCAAATTCAACGAGATCGGCTACGCGCTGAACCTGGAAAACAACTTCTCCAAGGATCAGATCCTCGAAGCCTACCTCAACACGCTCTATTTGGGTGAGGGCTGCTACGGTGTGAAAACGGCGGCGGAAAAATACTTCGGCAAGGAAGTGTCCGAGCTGAATCTGGCGGAAAGCGCCTGTCTGGCGTCCATCACCAAGGCCCCCTACGGCTACGACCCGCTGGTCAATCCCGCCAACAACCGCGAGCGTCAGCTTGATTGCCTGGGCTATATGAAAGAGCAGGGCAAGATCACCGAAGAAGAATACAACAAAGCGGCGAACACCGAGCTGATCTTCACCAACAGCGAAAAATACAAGGCCGCGAACCCCGAAAAAATCAAAGAGCAGCAGGAAGAAAAGGAAACCCCGCAGAGCTTTTACATCGACTTTATCATCGACACCCTTTACGATCAGTTCATGGAAGAAAAGGGCATGTCCAAGCAGGAAGCGACACAGAAGATCTACTACGGCGGTCTGAAAATCTACGCCGCGCTCGACACGAAAATTCAGTCGATCCTTGAAGACGTTTACGTCAACCGCAAGACCTTCCCCGATGAATCCCGCCGTGAGGTCCAGGCACAGTCCGCCATGACCATCATGGATTATCGCGGCCGCGTGGTGGCCATTTGCGGCGAGGCCGGCAAGAAGAGCGGCAACCGCTGCCTCAACCGCGCTGCGGATTCGCCGCGTCAGCCGGGTTCCTCCATCAAACCGATCTCCGTTTACGGTCCCGCGATCGATTCCAACATCATCACCTGGTCGTCGGTTTATCAGGACAAAGCCTTTGCCTATCAGGGCAAGCAGTGGCCGAAAAACCAGGGCGGCTGGGGCGGCGGCGCTTACGTCACCGTTCAGAACGCGCTCGACCGTTCGCTCAACACCGTGGCCGCGCGCATCTGTTATTTTGATCTGACGGTCAAGACCTCTTACCATTATCTGACCGACGTGTTCAAAATTTCCACGGCCAACGCCGATCACGATCAGGCGCCGGCTCCCATGGCCACGGGCGCCATGTACCGCGGCATCACTACGCTGGAAATGGCGGCCGCCTACGCGGTGTTCGGCAACGGCGGCAAATACTACAAGCCCTACTGCTATTACAAAGTCACCAACAGCGACGGTAGCACCATTTATTTCGACAACACCCTCAACGAAGGCGAACAGGTCATCGCGGAGGATTCGGCAGGCGTCATGTGCGAATTGCTGCAAACGGTCACGACCGCCAGCAACGGTACCGGCGTGCCCTACAAGGTTCCCGGCTTCCAGACCATGGCCAAGACCGGTACCACGACCGACGATTACGACCGTTGGTTCGTCGGCGGAACGCCTTATTACGTCGCGGCCGTCTGGTACGGTTACGATCTGAACAAGAGCGTTGCCAACGTCAGCGGCAACCCGTCCGGTAAGATCTTCAACAAGGTCATGACTTCGGTTCACAAGGGCTTGCCTGACAAGGATTTTGAAATCAGCGACAAGGTCGTGGAGCATCGCTACTGCACGCGCACCGGCAAGCTCGCCGGCCGCAGCTGCTATTCCACGGCGATCGGCTATTATAAAGCCGACAACATGCCCGCCACCTGCACGAGCTGTTCCTATCGCTCCCGCACCTCCTCTTCTTCCGGCTCCGGCAAGAGCGGCAGCGGCAGCAGCGGAAGCGGCAGCTCTGAAAAACCAACCTCGCTGGCCGATCGGATCATTGACATCATCGGCCGTTGATGAACGAAAAAACGAAAGGTGCGCCTGCCCTGGCCGAAACCGGTCGGGCGGGCGCAGAATGTCTTATGGTGATTATGGCGTTTGATTACGGCGACGTGCGCACGGGCGTTGCCGTTTGCGACAAAATGGAGCTGCTTGCTTCGCCCGTCGCGGTCGTGAAAGAGAATTATCAGCCCAAGCTCATCGAAAAGCTGCTGCCGCTCATTGCCGAAAAGCAGCCGGAGCTGCTCGTTGTCGGCCTGCCCAAAAACATGGACGGCACGCTGGGCTTTCGCGCGCAGGCCTGTCTGGATTTTGCCGAAAAGCTGACCGAAAGGAGCGGCGTGCCGCACGAAATGGTGGATGAGCGGCTGAGCAGCGTCATGGCGCACAACGCCCTGCATCAGGTCGGCAAAAAAGAAAAAAAGCACGGCGCTGTGGTTGACGCGGTCGCCGCGACGGAAATACTGGACCGTTATCTGACATGGAGAAAAAACGCGAAATAAAACAGAACCTTTCCCGGTTCAGCCAATGGGCGCGGGCTTTCGTGATCGCGCTGATGTGGCTGGGCGCGTGCGGCTATTGCTTCTTTTACACCGGAAAAACGCTGTTTCAGCTGGCTGACTGTGCCGCCGCTTCCGTTGGGCTTACGGCGCTGCTGCGCGCGTTTGACCGCAGCGGCCGCACGGTCGGGCTGGCGCAGCTTCTCTTCGTCTGCCTGTGGCTGACCTGTGCGCTGAGCTATCAGTTCAAGCTTCAAATCGCGCAGGGCTGGCCGGGTTACTGGATCTACTGCTTTTATTTTGATTCGCTGCTCACACAGGGTACGGTCTGGCTGTGCTCCACGCTGGTCGTCACGATCTGGCGGCTGTTTGACCGCCGGTCGGATCCGACGCGCTTCTTTCGCTTGTCCGGCGCGGCCTTCGTTCTCTTCTATGTCTTTTTGTTGATTTATTCTTTCTATCTGGTGCGCATGAAGTCCGGCGGCAGTTACCCGCTGAATTTCAGCGTTTCGACGACGGTTCAGATGTATCTGGCCGAGATCCGTGCGAATCCCTACGAAATGTGGATGATGATCTTCGGCAACCTGTTTTATTTCACGCCGCTCGGCTACATCTTCTTTGTTGCGCTTCGCCGCCGGAAGCCCCTGTTTCGGTTTCTGGTCATCCTGCTCTTCGCGCCGGTCGCGTTCTTTTTGCTGGAATACTCGCAGTATGTGTTTCAGATCGGCTACTGTGAAATCGACGACATGCTCATGAACGCCTTCGGTTTCTGGTTCGGCGCGGCGCTCGCGCCGCTGTCCGATTGGCTGGCCGCGCGTGTGACAAAGCAGCGCGTCACGCATTTCTGGGGCAAATAATTCCTTTCTCCCCCGCATACAGTGTGGGGGGAGGGGATAAAGCATGAATCGGTTTGCTGCGACGCTGGCGGGGCTGCTTTTGCTTGGCGCAGTCGTGCTGGGCTGTCTGTTCTTTTTCAGCCCGCAGGGAGCTCGTTCCGCCATGTCCGACGTGAAGGTGAGCGGCTTTTCCGTCATTCTCGATCCGGGTCACGGCGGGGAAGACGGCGGCGCTGTGGCGGCGGACGGTACGCTTGAAAAAACCATCAACCTGCAGATCGCCAAAGAGCTTGAACCGATGCTCAACGCCTGCGGCTACCAGACCATCCTGCTGCGCGAATCGGATTCTCTCATCGGTGACAACAGCCTGCCTACCGTGCGCCAGCGCAAGGTGTCGGATATCCGCCGCCGTCTGGCCGCGGTGGAAATGAACCCCGATTCTTTGCTCATCAGCATTCATCAAAATCATTTCACCGACCCGCAGTATGACGGCGCGCAGGTGTTTTATTCGGGGAACGACCCGCAAAGCCGCCTGCTGGCGGACTGCATTCAGGAATCGATCGTGACCCGCCTGCAGCCCGAAAACACCCGCGAGATCAAGCAGACCGGCTCCAACATCTATCTGCTGTATCATTGCAAGACCCCGGCGGTGATGGTGGAATGCGGCTTTTTGTCCAACCCGCGCGAGGCGGCTCTGCTCAAAGACGAAACCTATCAGAAAGAAATGGCGTTTTCCGTTCTGTGCGGCATTTTGAAGTATCTGGAGTGAAAAACCATGGCAAAATCAAAATCGCTTTACATCTGCTCGGCTTGCGGCTATGAAAGCCCCAAGTGGTTCGGCTGCTGCCCCGGCTGCGGGGAATGGAACACGATGAGTGAAGAGATCGTGTCGCAGGCGGCTGCGGCCAAAAGCAAAAACGCGCGCCCCGTTCAGTCGCTGCGGCTGGATGAGATCAGCGGTGAAAGCGGTGTTCGGTATCAGACCGGGCTGAAGGAGCTCGACCGTGTGCTTGGCGGCGGGCTGGTGAAGGGCTCGATCGTGCTGCTCAGCGGCGACCCCGGCATCGGCAAATCCACCATTCTGCTGCAGGTCTGCCAGTACCTGAACAGCGACCTTGAGATCCTGTATATCTCGGGCGAAGAATCGGCGCACCAGATCAAGCTGCGCGCCCGCCGCCTGGGGGTGGACAACCCGCGCCTGCGTGTGATGAGCGAAACAGACGTGCTTTCCATCGTGGATTATATCCGCACCGAAAAGCCGGACGTCGTGATCGTGGACTCGATCCAGACCATGGATTATGCCGACGTGGCTTCCTCGCCCGGCAGCGTGACGCAGGTGCGCGAATCGGCGGGCGTTTTCATGCGAACGGCCAAAACCCTCGGCATCCCGATCCTGCTGGTCGGCCACGTGAATAAGGACGGCAACATCGCCGGGCCGAAGGTGCTTGAG
>CAMJHI010000037.1 GCA_946405475.1 uncultured Clostridia bacterium | reverse complement strand
AGCGAGATCGTGAAAACCACCGGCGCAAGCACCGCCACCATCAGCCGCGTCAACCGCTCGCTGCTCTACGGCTGCAACGGCTATGAGGACGTGTTCAAGCGGCTGGACGAAGAAGCATGAGCGGCTACGGTGATTTTTCGGCGGTGTACGACAGCCTGACCGACAACGTCGAATATGAAAAACGGGCGCGGTATATCCACGGTCTGCTCAAACAGGGCGGCGTCGACGGCGGGCTGCTGCTTGATTTAGCCTGCGGCACGGGGCGCCTGAGCTGCGAAATGGCAAAGCTCGGTTACGAGGTCATCGGCGTGGACGCGAGCGGCGACATGCTCAGCGTGGCGCAGAACAACGCCGCCGAGCAGGGCGTTGACATTTTGTTTTTATGCCAGCAGATGCAGTCGCTTGATCTGTTCGGCACGGTGCGCGGCGCGATCTGCACGCTCGACAGCATCAACCACCTGACCGACCCGGAGGATGTCAGAAAAACCTTTGCGGGCGTGTCGCTCTTCACCGAACCGGGCGGGCTGTTCGTGTTTGACGTGAACACCCCCTGCAAGCACCGCGAGATTTTGGCGAACAACACCTTTGTTTATGACACGGACGAGGTGTACTGCGTGTGGCAGAACACGCTTGACCCGGCGACCGACACCGTGACCATCGACCTCGACATATTTGAACAGGACGAAGACGGCGCGTACTGGCGCGCACAGGAAAGCTTCTGCGAACGGGCGTACAGCGCGCAGGAGCTGACCGACTGGCTGACAGAGGCCGGTTTTGAAAACGTAAAAATTTACGAAGAACTCACCATGGACGAGCCGAAGCCGGACGCGCAGCGGTGGTTCTTCACGGCAAGAAAGAAGTAATCGACATGGGCAGATTGATCCGAACCATATCCGAAGACGGCGCGGTGATCGCCTTGGCGGTGGACGCCACCGACATCGCGGAACGCGCGCAGCAGATCCATAAGACCTCGGCGGTGACCTCCGCCGCGCTGGGGCGGCTGCTCAGCGCCGCGGCCATGATGGGCACCATGCTCAAGGGCAAAAACGACAGCGTAACCCTGCGCATCAGCGGCGACGGCCCGGCGGGCAGCGTGATCGCCGTGGCGGACAGCGAGGGCAACAGCCGCGGCTACGTACAAAACCCCGTGGTGGAAATTCCGCTGAACAAAAAAGGAAAATTAGACGTGTCCGGCGCCATCGGCAGCGGCACGCTGACCGTGATGAAGGATCTGGGGCTGAAGGAGCCGTACATTGCGCAGATCCCGCTGGCTACGGGCGAGATCGCCGAGGATATCACGAGCTATTACGCGATCAGCGAGCAGACCCCCACCGTGTGCGCGCTGGGCGTGCTGGTCAGCCCCGATCTGTCGATCCGGTCGGCGGGCGGCTTTCTGATCCAGCTATTGCCCTCGGCGGACGACGACACCATCGACGCGGTGGAACAGGGGCTGGATGGTCTCCCCTCCTTCACACAGATGCTTTCTTCCGGCCTGACGCTGGAAGAGATCGTCAAAAAGGCGCTGCCGAAATTTGAAATGAACGTGCTCGACGAGAGCGCGCCGGAATACCGCTGCACCTGTTCGCGCCGCCGCGTGGAGGACGCGCTCATCAGCACGGGGAAGGCCGAACTGGAGGATATGGCAAAGGACGCGAAGACGGAGGTCTCCTGCCACTTCTGCGACAAGGTCTACACCTTTTCCGGCAGTGAGATACTGGCGCTGAGCAAGCAGGCCGGCAAAGAATAACGACAAAAAGCAACAACAGCGGTCGTACCGAAACAGTACGATCGCTGTTGATTTTTATTCTTTGGTTCGTCACGGAGTTTTAGCTGCGGTAGACGCGGAACGCGTTCTGGATGCAGTCGATCTCGGTGATTTTGAACGAGCCGCCGTATTCGCCGTCGAGCGTCCACGGGATCTCCTGCCCGTCGAGCGATTCGATGATGAAATGGCTGCCCTTGCTGAGGGTGAAGAATTTGGGGTTGTAGGTGTGGGAGATCAGAACGTCTTTGGAAACCTCAAGCCACTCCGAAGCGTTCTTGGGCAGCTTGGCCAGGTTCAGCTCAAAAATGCCGTCGTCGAACTTGACCTGATCGCGGGTGTATTTGATCAGCCCCGCCATGACCAGCGAGCTGGAGATGCCGCCGAAGGCATATTCGCCCTCGTACACCTCATCGTCGCAGGTGATGCGCAGGTTCATGGAGCGATAATCTTTGATCTCTTTCAAGCCGGACACGATATAGGCCGGATAACCGAACAGGTTTTTGGAGGTCTGCGACACGGAATAGGAGCTCTTGGTAAAAATGCCGAAGGACGCGGTGTAGTTGAAATAGCGCCCGTTGTTGCGCACGCGGCCGATATCATGCAGCTTCGGCTCGACCTGACAGATCAGGTCGATGGCGTCCTGCACGTCGGTCGGCACGCCGATGCTGTGGGCAAAATCGTTCGTGGTGCCGCTGGGGATGTAGCCGACCGGCACGTCGATGCCCGACTGCATCACGCCGTTGACGGTTTCGTTGAACGTGCCGTCGCCGCCGCGGCAGACGATCACGTCGAACTTGTCAGCCAGAAGCTTGGCGTATTCCGTGGCGTCGCCGCGCTTGTGCGTGGTGTAGACCGTTGTTTCAAGACCGGCGCTGGTGAACATATCGGCAATGTTCCAAAGCTGCTTTTTTACGGTGAAGCGGCCGGATTTCGGGTTGATGATCACCAGAACCTTTTTTGCTTTATCCATGGTACTTTCCTCAGGTTTCTCAGTTATTCAGTACGGTGAGCTCTTTTTCGACGTTCGTCAGGTTTTCGCAGCCGTCTTCGGTGACGAGCAGCATGTCTTCGATGCGGATGCCGAACTGGCGCGGCAGATAAATGCCGGGTTCCGCCGTGATGACGTTGCCCGCGCGAAGCGCAGCCGTGTTTTTGGCGGAAACGGTCGGTGATTCGTGAATTTCAAGCCCCACGCCGTGACCGGTGGAATGGCCGAAGTTTTCGCCGTAACCGGCGCGTTCGATCACCGAGCGGGCCGCCTGATCGACCGCCGCGCAGGGCACGCCCGGGCGCACGGCGCGAATGGCCGCCTCCTGCGCTTCGAGCACCACGCTGTAAACCTCCGCCATGGCGTCGGTCACCTCGCCCACGGCGACGGTGCGCGTCATATCGCTGTGGTAGCCGTTGACGACCGCGCCGAAATCCATGGTGACGAACTCACCGAAGCGGATCTTTTTGTTGGTCGGCACGCCGTGCGGCTTGGAGGAATTGACCCCGCTGACCACGATCGTTTCAAAGGAAACGGCGTCGGCACCGTGACGAAGCATGTAAAAATCGAGCGCCAGAGCCACTTCCTTTTCGGTCAGACCCGGCTTGATGAATTTGACGGCATGGCGATAGGCCTGCTCGGCCACGCGCTGCGCCGCTTTGATGCTGCGCACCTCGTGGAAGGCCTTGACGCTGCGCAGGTAGCGCATGCATTTGTCCAACCGGCCGTCAAACACGGGCTGAAACCCCTCGGCCTTGAACATTTTGCCGTAATCGCGCAGCTTGCTGACCGTGAAATAATCCGCCTCCACGGCGACGTTCGAGCAGTTGAAGCGCCTGAGATACTGCGCCGTCTGCTGCTTTTCATCGGTGAGCAGCACCACGTCGCAGCAATCCACCGACGCCTGCGCCGCCTCGATGTAGCGGCTGTCGGTCAGGAACACGCTGCCGTTGCGCGTGATGATCAGAACACCTGCGTCACTGGCAAAGCCGGTGAAATACTGCCGGTTGGCCGGGCTGGTGAGGATCGCGCCGTCAAGATCTCTGGGCAGAATGCGGATCAGCTCCGTCAGTTCCATGTGCCTTCACCCCGTATCCTTTCCACACTGATGAATCGGCGTTGGCCGAAAGAAAAAGGACGAGCAGCATTGGCCCGTCCTCCGGTAATTACTTATACTTGCGCTTACGAGCGGCCTCTGATTTTTTCTTTCTCTTGACAGAGGGCTTTTCATAGTGCTCTCTTTTACGAACTTCCTGAATGACGCCGTCTCTCGAGGTCTGTCTTTTGAATCTTCTGAGTGCGCTGTCCAAGGACTCGTTTTCTTTGACTTCTACTTTGCTCATTTACATTCCCTCCCTCCGCAATTTGCAGGGGCAAATTCTCATTGTATGTGCAACATTATATAACAACCCTGCAGCGATTGTCAATAACTAATTTTTAATTTTTAGTTAAAAAAATCAGATTTGTTTGAAGCCGATCTTTTTCATGCACTTGTTCAGTGTGCGCTGGGCCAGCCGGGAGGCCGATTCCGCGCCTTTTTTCATGCAATCCTCCAGATAAGCCTTGTCGCTGACGATGCGGTCAAAGCTTTCGCGCACGGGGCGAAGCTCTTCGATGACAGCCTCGGCCACAGCAACTTTGAAATCGCCGTAGCCCTTGCCCGCAAACTCGGCCTCGGCCTGTTCGACGGTCCGGCCGGTGCAGCAGGTGTAGATGGCCAGAAGATTGTTGATGCCGTCCTTGCCCGGCGCCTGACGTACCACCGCTTCGGAATCGGTAACGGCGCTCTTGAATTTTTTCATGATCTGATCGGGCGTATCGAGCACGGAGACCGACGCCTTGGGGTTGGGGTCGGACTTGGACATTTTCTGGGTCGGGTTCTGCAGCGACATGATGCGCGCGCCGGCCTGACCGATGTAGGGCTCGGGCACGGTGAACGTGGCGCCGTAGATGCCGTTGAACCGCTCGGCGATGTCTCGGGTGAGCTCAAGGTGCTGCTTCTGGTCGGCGCCGACCGGCACGTAATTGGCCTGATACAGCAGGATATCCGCCGCCATGAGCGTGGGGTAAGCGAACAGGCCGATGTTGATGTTGTCGGCGTGCTTCTGGCTTTTTTCTTTGAACTGCGTCATGCGCGCCGCCTCGCCGAACTGGGTGTAGCAGTTGAGCAGCCAGCCGAGCTGGGCGTGCTGCGGCACGTGGCTTTGCATGAAGATGATGCTCTGCTCCGGGTCAAGGCCGATGGCCAGCAGCAGGGCGAACATTTCGGTGGACTGCTTGCGGAACTGCGCCGGTTCCTGCCGCACGGTGATGGCGTGCAGGTCGGCCACGCCGAAGAGGCAATCGTAATCGGCGCTCATTTTTTTCCAGTTTTTCAGCGCGCCGAGGTAGTTGCCGAGGGTCGGCACGGACGTGGGCTGGATCAGACTTAAAACGCGGGGCTTGCGCTCCGGGGCTGTATTTTCCATGGCTTTTTCTCCGTTAAATCAATATTGAGCGGCCAGTTTTGCCAGAACGTCGATCCCTTCCCGGATCTGCTCGTCGGTCGGGGTCGAGAAATTCATGCGGAAGCACTGGGTCGTGTCGGTGTCGTTGGGCATGAACGCCGAGCCGGGCACGATGGTGACCTTGTTGGCGACGGCCTTCTGGCAAAAGTCGAGCATGGGGATATTGTCGTTGAGGCGGCACCACACGAACAGACCGCCTTCGGGACGGGTGTAGGTAACGTAATCGCTCAGCTTTTCTTCGACCAGGTCGCACATGAGGTCGAGCTTGTGGCGATAAACCGAACGCAGGGAGGCGATATGATCCTCAATGCGGTAACGCTTCATCCATTCGTCGACCAGCATTTGCGAAAACACGGGCGTGTGCACGTCGGAGACCTGCTTGCCCACCGTGATCTTGGCGATGATGGGCTTGGGCGCGACGCAGTAGCCCACGCGGATGCCGGGCGCGAGCACCTTGGAGAAGGAGCCGGCGTAGATGACGAGCCCGTCTTCATCCAGCGATTTGATGGGCGGGATATCCTCGCCCGTGACGCGCAGCTCGCCGTAGGGGTTATCCTCAATGACCAGCACGCCGTACTTCTTCGCCAGAGCGTAGACCGCCTGGCGCTTTTTCCACGACATGGTGGCGCCGGAGGGGTTCTGGAAATTGGGGATGGTGTAGAAAAAGCGGATGTTCTTTTCACGCTGCATCGCCTGCTCAAGCGCGGCCACGTCGACGCCGTCGCTTTCGACGGGCACGCCGACCAGCTTCGCGCCGTAGGAACGGAAGGCGTTGAGCGAACCGACGAAGGACGGGTTTTCGACCAGCACGGTGTCACCCTCGTTGACCAGCACCTTGGTGGACAGGTACATGATCTGCTGGGAGCCGGAGGTGATGATCAGTTCATCGTTTTCGGTGCCGATGCCGTAGCGCTTGCGGCTGAATTCGCGCAGGGTGTCGCGCAAAGGCGTGTAGCCCTCTGTGATGCCGTACTGCAGCGCGGTGACGGGATGGTTTTTGAAGATATCTTCGGCGATCTCTTCGATGGCCTTGACCGGAAACGTCTCGGCCGAGGGGTTGCCCGCCGAAAACGGCTTGTAGCCCGGCAGGCCGTTATACTTGAAAAATTCACGGATCAGCGAGGGCTGAAGCCCGGAGACGCGATCGGAAAACTGATATTGCGTAACAATCACTCTTTTCTGCGTAAAATATGGGTTTATTATAACACAGTACGCACTTTTGTCAAACTTTTTGTTGCATTTTCAGAGTGGAAATGATAAAATGAAAAAACCGAAAACAATTGCGGTCAATCAAAGCCGCTCATCAAAAAGGAGTTAATCGCCATGAAAACCGTTCAAAAACTGCTCGCCGCTTTGTTAGCCGTTGTCTGCCTGTTTTCAATCACCGCCTGCGTTCGTGACGGCGCAAACACGACCGAGATGGAAGACGGCGAAGACGTGACCGTTTCTTACGGCAAGGTTACCATTGCCAACATGAGCGGCAAAGACGCCGTGAAGCTGTTTTACAAGCGTTCCACCGAAAGCGACTGGAGCGACAACATTCTGCCGGAGGATTATTTCCACAAAAATATGGGGCTTCAAATCTCCTACCCCATCGGCGCCAAAAGTCTGTATGACATCCGCCTGATCTTTGAAGACGGCTCTTACAAGGATTTCAACAAGATCGATCTGGAGAGCATGGCCGAAAAGGGTCAGATCGTCTACCTGGGTCAAGCGCCCAAAGACGCCCCCACCGCCACCACGACAGCCAAATAAGGAACCGAGCCGACCGGCCGCAGCGCACACCGCCTGCGGCCGATTTTTTGCACAAAAAGAGCCGGGATCAAATGACCCCGGCTCTCTGTTTTGTTATTTCAGCTTGATGGTGATGATCTCAAACGGCTTGACGGGCAAGGTCACGGTGTTGTCGACCACCGGCAGCTCATCCAGCTCGTTTTCCATCAGGTCGCACAGCCAGCATTTTTCAAACGGCACGCCGAAGGTGAGCGTGGCGCTGCCGCGCTTGTTCCAGCTTTCATACAGGCGCACGACGGTGCTGTCGCTGTCCTCCGCCTTCTTGACGGTGTCGACCACGACGTTGGGCGCGGAGCAGGTCACAAGGCTGAAGCTTTCGGGCAGCGAGCCGCTCTGCTTGCCCACGCGAACGGCGCACAGGGGGTTGTTCAGGTCGTAGGCAGCCTCCACGGTGCCCGCGTGGCGGAACGAACCGACGTGCGGACGCAGCGCGTAAGTGAAATCGTGATGGCAGCGGTCGGCGTGGATGTTCGGGCTCGTCGCGCACTTGATGAGGGTCAGGCGCATGACGCCGTTGTGGATATCGTGGCCGTATTTGCAGTCATTGAGCAGGCTCACGCCGAAATCGGTTTCGGACAGATCGGCGTATTTGTGGGCGCAGACCTCGAACTTGGCGGCATCCCAGCTCGTGTTGCTGTGGGTGGGGCGCTCGACGGAGCCGAACTGGATCTCATACGTCGCCTTGTCGGCGTTGATCTCCACGGGGAAAGCGGCCTTGATGAGCAGATGCTCCTCGTTCCAGTCGGCGGCGGTCTCAAAGTCGATGCGGTCGGTGTCGCCGTAGAACCAGACGGTTTGTTCGATCACGGAGCGCAGGAATTTGCGGGTGATCTTCACGCCATTGCGGCTGCCGTCGTCGACGATCTCCACGCCGCTGACGTCGCTGATCTCGCGGCGTTTTTCCTTGTAGTAGCAGGAAATCTCCCAGGCGTCGTACTCGCGGGGGAAGTCTTCATAGGCTTCGAGCACGTTGCCGCGTTCGCCTTCGCGCAGCACCTCGCGGCCGGCGCGCTTGTCATACAGGCGGCGGATGGTGTAATCCTCGGCAAACTCCAGCACGAAGAAATCGTTTTCCATGTGCTTTTTATCGACCGTGACAGTGCCTTTGCTCTCGTCGCCCTGCACGACCTTCCAGCCCTTCGCCGGAACGTCGCGCACGTAAATGTGCTTGCCGTCGATCGCCACGTCGCCGCTGTGGGTGAAGGAAAGCGGGTTAAACACGGCAATGCCGCCGTCGGTCTGGATTTGGCTCAGCAGATCGGCCTGCGCCTGATCGAGCACGGCGCTGCCCGCCGCCTTGATCTCGTTATACTGGCGGGTGCTTTCTTCGTAAACCTCAAAAATGGAGGAGCCGGGGATGATATCGTGGAACTGGTTGAGCAGGATGCACTCCCACCCTTTGTTGATAGTCTCCTGCGGGTAGTCCTTGCCGTTGAGCAGGCGATCCATTTCGCAGAACAGCTCCATGTTCTGATACAGGAACTCGCACTTGCGGTTGTTGCGCTTGTTCAGCGCGTTGGAGGTATAGGTGCCGCGGTGGAATTCCAGATAAAGCTCGCCCACCCATTTGGGCAGCTTGGGGTTGTTTTCGGTGCGTTTTTTGATGCGTTCCAAAAACTCGCCCGCGAACTCGATTTTTGTATTCGGCACGCCTGGCAGGCCCTTTTGCAGCCGGCGATGGGTCTCGATGTGCTCTTCCATCGGGCCGCCGCCGCCGTCACCGTGACCGAAGGTGATGATGACCTCGTTGTTCAGGTGCTTTTGCTGGTAGCGGTTCCACGTGCCCTTGATGTAATCCGGCTCGAGCATGGCCGTGTAGGTGGTGTTGGTGCGGGGTGCTTCACCCTTGCGGAAACGCTGCGCCGTGAGGAAATGAGAGAAGATCTCGGTGCCGTCGATGCCGCTCCAATGGAACGTGTCGCACGGCAGCATGTTGTATTCGTTCCAACTGATCTTGGAGGTGACGAACTTATCCACGCCGCTCTTGCGCAAAATCTGCGGCAGCGCGGCCGAATAGCCGAACACGTCGGGCAGCCAGAGCACCTTGCTGTCCACGCCGAATTCCTGCTGGAAGAAGCGCTTGCCGAACATCACCTGGCGCACCAGGCTTTCGCCGGAGGTGAGGTTGCAGTCGGCCTCGACCCACATGGCGCCTTCCACTTCCCACCGGCCGGCGGCGACGAGCTGCTTGATTTTTTCATAGGTCGCCGGGCTGTCCTCTTTGACGAACTGATAAAGCTGCGCCTGCGAGGACATGAATTTGTATTCGGGGTATTTTTCCATCATGGCAACGACGGTGGAGAAAGAACGCACGGTTTTTTCGCGGGTCTGCGCCAGCGTCCACAGCCACGCCACGTCGATGTGCGTGTGGCCGATGCAGATGACGTTCACGCCCTGATCCTCACACAAGCCGTTGTAAAAATGTTCCTCAAACCAGTCGAGCGCTTCGGCGGCGGAACGGTAAAACGCTTCGGAACGCGGCACGCTCAGGTCGACCATATTCACCGCCTCGTTGGCCACGGTGAGAATATCGGTGTAATTCTTGTCGTTTTCATCAAACATTCTCAGCGCGTCGGACGGCACCTTCAGATCATAATACAGCTTCTGAACGGTTTCGTTGATCACGAACAGCTTGGACACGACGTAGTGGCGGCAGGCGTGCAGCCCGGTGTAGGCGTAAACAAAAATATCGAATTCGTCACCCGCGGGCAGGTCGACGTAGCGGTGGTTCTGATCGACCCCGTGGGTGATCGCGCCGTTGACGTAAACCAGAAACTGCGGCTCACGGTCGACATTGGCGTGATCGGGCACGGTGTGGAAATAAAACCGCACCGCTTTGCCCTTCATGGAATCGGGCAAGATCACTTTTTTATAAAACCAGCCGTGGCCGTCCTCAGCGTCGCCCCAGCGGTCATATCGACCGATGGTCTGCCAGGTGTCGTCCACCGTGGGCAGGTCGTCGCCGGAGGGCTTATAGCCGCAGGGCTTGAAGAGCCAGTCGAGCACTTCAACGGATTCGTCGATCATCAGCGGTTCGAGCTGCCGCAAAAACACGCTGAGCTTGTTGTTCAAAAATTTCACGCAAAAAATCCTCCTCTCTCACGTTGGGTTCAGTGTAGCACAACAAAAAGGAAAAAGAAAGACTTTCTTTGCGTATTCCGGTAAATTTTCTTTCATATGATTGTTGTGAGAAAGGAGGGATGAAACATTGCAGCACTGCATTGAAACACTGCGCGTAAAAGAGGTGATCAACAAAAAAGACGGCTGCCGTCTCGGCCATGTGTGCGACGTGGAGATCGACGTTTGCACCGGGCAGGTCGCCTGCCTGATCGTTTGCCGCGGGGGCAAATGGCTGCGCTGCGGGTGTGACAACGACCTGCACATTCCGTGGTGCGACGTGGACGTGGTGGGTGACGACACGATTCTGGTCTGCTACGATCCCCCGCCGCCTCCGCCGCCGTGCAAGCCGTCACCGCGGCGCGGGTTCCGGTTCTTTCAGTAAAGGAACGGTCGCGCGCACGGTCACGGTCGGCGGCTCGGTGGGGTGAAGGAGCTGGTTGTCGATGACGAACGCTGCGCCCATGGCGTCGGCGGAATAGGAAAACAGGTATTGCTCCGTGCGGCACTGCTGCACGCCGCCCGCCTCGGCGTCGGCCGTGAGCGTTTGCCGGATGCGGTCAAAAAACGCGGGTGAAACGCCGCAATAGATTTCGGTCAAGGCCTGCGACAGCCGTAAAAAATCAGGGTCGGACGCGTCCATGCAGGTCAGCACGACGCGTTCGACCCGGCCGGTTTGGTCAGAACCGAAAGTCAGCCGGACGGCGCCAACGCAGCCGCTTTCGGTCAGCGTATCGGCGCCGCTGACGACCTCGTCAAGGCTCACGTCAACGCCCCGCTCCGCCAGCGCCGCCAGCAGGTCGAGGCTGTCCGCCCTGCCCACGCGCGAGCAGCCGGAAAGCCCGACGCAAAGCAGCAGCAAAATAAGAAAAAGCCGTTTCATGGCAAATCCCCCTTCCAGCCCATGTATATGAGGGCTGTCCGGGGGATTATGACTTACGGATTTTGCCGTTGCCAAATTCCGTCAAGAATACTGAAAATTGAATGCTGAAGAATGAAGAATTGCGGAAGCCTGCGACTTCACTATTTTTCATTTTTCAGTTTTAAGTCTTCAGTCTTCAAATAGAGCGAAAGCTCGCTTTAGTACCAGATCCAGCCGAAGAGCAGGATAATGATGATCCACTGCCACACGGAATAATCGACCGTGACGACGCAGGAAGCCTTCACTTCGTTGCCGAACTCGTCGGTGACCGTGCAGGTGATGATCGCCGCGCCGCGCTTGACGCCGGTCACTTTGCCGTTTGCATCAACACTCGCCACGTTCGGGTCGGAGGATTCATATTTGACTGTGTACTTCACGCCATCGTCGGCGGTAACGGTCGGCTTGAGGGTGGTGGAGGATTTGTAGTAGATCGACACGTCGCTGACGGCAACGGCTTTGACCTTGCCCTGAATTAACGCCGGGTTATTGACCGTAACGCCGAAGGTAGCCGTTTTGCCGCCGTAGCTGACCGTGACGGTGCGGAACCCGGCCACATCGAGCTTGGTCGGGCTGCACGTGAAGCCGCTTGTGATGGTCTGCGTGCTCTTGTCGGAATATGTTGCGGTCAGGGTCAATCCGGCCGTGTTCAGTGTTTCACCGACGGTGTAGGTCGTTTTGGTCGGGTTGGTCTTGACCGAAATGCTCTGAAGCGTCGCCTCGTTCTTTTGCCATTGCGCGTAAAGCGTTACGGCGGCGTTGGCGGTGTAGCTCGCGCCCGCCGCATAGCTCGTGCCCGAGCCGTCGGCCTTGGTGTTCCAGTTCTTAAAGGTATAACCCGTGCGCGTGGGCTTGGTCGAGCTGAGCGTCAGCGTCTGGCCGTAGGTCTTGGTCTGGTTCGCGGGCGCGCCCGAGCCGCCGTTGCCGTTGAACAAAACGGTGTAGGTGTTCGCCGTCCACTGGGCGTAAAGCGTGCTGTTGCCGGTCGGTTTATAACTCGTTCCGGAATAGTACGCTGTGCCCGTGCCGCCGGAATTGGTGTTCCAGTTTCTGAACGTGTAGCCCGTTCGCGTGGGCGTGGGCAGGGCGAAGCTGTTGCCGCCGTCCGTGATCACGCTCGTCGGTGAAACCGAGCCGCCGTTGGCGTTTAGCGTGGTTCTGTAAAACGTTTTGGAAACGGTGATGGAAACGTTGCCCGCCGTGTCCTTGGCGGTCAGGTAGTAGGTGCCGGGTTCAGATACTGTTTTCGACAAACTCATGCTCTTACCGCTCACCGTCGTGTAGGGGTTGCTTGAATAAGAGGAGCTGGTGCCCCAGTAATAACCGGCCAGACCGACGTTGTCGAGCAAAGAGGACGTCGCGGTCTGCGAAGCCGCCACATTGCGGGTGGCAGAGATCGGAGTAGCAGTCGGCTTGGTGGTGTCGGGCACGGTCACGGTGATGGTTTTGGTGTTATAGACGATGCCGGTGTCAGAATCCTTCAGCGTAACGGTGATCTTTGTGGTACCGCTGATTCTGCCGGTGATGGTCAGCGGCAGGGTCATGCCGTTCCAACTGCCCCAACTGGCGGAGCAAACGGAATTTGCAATCGAGTAGGAAAAAGTTTTGCCGTAGGTCTCCCGGCCGCACGTGCAGTTGACCGTTTTGGAGCTGCCCTCATTAACCGTGACGGAGGTCGAGGACAGGTTCAGCGGCGGGTTGCTGAGCTTGAGTGACCATAATTGATTGCTCCCGCCGAGATCCTCATACATTTGAACATTGGCTCCGGAAACAATGGTTCCGTTTGTCGGATTATCTGCGTCAAGAACATTATAGGAGAGTTTATTAACAATTTTATAATAGCCTCCTGAAG
>CAMJHI010000036.1 GCA_946405475.1 uncultured Clostridia bacterium | reverse complement strand
TCAGCCGGTTCGATTGACGAATCCCCGCGCCAACAATCTGCAGGCGCATTACAGCAAAAAGCCGACGAAGCTGGTCAAAGCGGCGTCGTTCACCGTGCCTGAGCACCGTGAGGGCGCGTATCTGGCGCTGGCCGTCAACGGCGAGCACGGCGCGGAGGGCGTGAGCTGCGCCGTCGAAGTGGACGGCAGGCTCTGCGGGGCTGACGACCGCGCCCCCACCTTCAAGGCCAACGTGTGGGAACACATGGTGTGCGACGAAAAGAAAAACAACACGTTCTATTTCCATCTGCCGCCCGAAGCAGCGGGCAAAACCGTGCGGCTCTTCGCTTCGTTTGCCACCGACAACGGCAGCGGCTGCGTGTGCCAAGCCTACCTGTGCGACCGGCACGATTGAACAACAAAACGAAAGCGGCGGGAGATCAAAGCGATCTCCCGCCGTGTGTTTTTTATGATGTCAGATTTACGCGTTGACTTCTTCCGCTGCTTTTTCGGCCGCGGCTTCCGCTTTTGCTTCGGCTTCTTCGCGGGCGGCTTCGTTGGCAGCCTCCATGGCGGCGTCTTCCGCCGCGTAGTCGGGCAGCTCTTTATATTTCACTTCCATGGGCTTGATCGTGAAGAGAATGTTGGCAATGATCGAGGGCAGATGGAGCAGGGCAAAAACGATCACGCCGATGCCGAGAGAAGCGCTGATATAGGCCGGGAACACGGCCGCGATGCCGGAAGAAAACCGGCCGAACAAAACGCTGCCCACGACAATGAGCAGAAGCTGCACACAGGAAACGACGATGTTTTTGATGCAGGATTTCTTCTTCGCCGAGCAGAGCAGGCGGAAGAACCCGAACAGACCCAGCACGACCGACAGCGCCAGCAGCACGATGGAAAGCGCGAAGAACAGCATCGGGCGGCCGAACACGCCGGAGGAGAAGGTGCCCAGCAGCGCGCCGAGGTCGGAATTGGAAAGCAGGTCGACGATGGTCAGGATATTGGCGTTGACCGTTTTGGCCGCCAGGTAGGGCGCCTCGCCCAGCGTGAGCTTGGCCAGCGGCAGGAACAGCCCGGCGATGGGCAGAAAGGCAAACACGATGCGCGCGATCTGCAGCGGGCCGCCGACGAGCGACGCCTTCATGCGGTCGATCCGTTTCTGGAAACGGGCATGCTCCGCCTCAGCCTTTTCCGCTTCGGCCAGCAGACGGTCTTCCATGCCGTAATAGACCATATTCACGCCGCAATGCGGGCATTCCGGGCGCCAATCGGTGAGTTTCAGCTTCGCGTTACACTTGGGACAATTGGCCATGTGCGTTCCCTCCGTTTGAGTCGTAATCAATCTGCACAAAAACACTGTATAGATATTTTGTATTTTATCATATCCGTCCAATAAAATCAATACTTTTCCCAACGCTTTTTCTGACTGCAGCGCCCCGTTTTGGTCAACGGTTCTTGACAGTGACAAAAAGTCGTTATATACTTAAACTGTATTATTGTATGAAGAAAGGACGGCGTGCATATGACTCAAGGCATCAAACGAATCATATCCGTTGTTTTTGCGATATTGCTCTGCTCCCTGCTCGGCTTCTCTTCCCTGGCCGCCACGGCCAACGAATACGGACTCGGGCTGACGACCGGGCAGAAAAACGACAAATACACCGTGACCCTCAAAAACGAAAACGGCTTTCCGGTCAGCGGCGTGCAGTTGATCTGCGAGCTGCCGGGCGAGCTGCGCTCTTCCGCGAAAACCGACGCTGAAGCGTCGATGTTTGAGGCGGGTCACAGCCTTGAGCTCAGGCTGCCGCTGACGCAGGCTGATGGCTTCATCGGCTCCAACGGCTCGGGCGTGCGCAAATCGACCATCGGCATCGCCGCGGCGGCGGCGGTCGTGATCGCGGGAGCCGTCATCCTGGCCGCCGTACTGCGCCGCAAAAAAGCGCCCAAGGCGGTTTCTGTCGTGCTGGCGGTGCTGATGCTGCTGCCCTGCTTCAACCTGCTGCAGGTCAACGCCTGGGGCACCGTCGCGCTGCAGGAATTCACCCTGCAGGACACCGTCACGCTCGACGGCCGGGAATACCCCGTGACCGTCCGGGTGAAATACATGGCATCCTCCGCCAAAAAGAGCTATTTTGAAACCACGGTCGAACCCCCGGTCGAAGAGGATTCGACCCTCACCGAATACATCACCTCCCTCAGCGGCAAAACCGTGGCCGCCGGTACGGTGCAAAAGGTCACCTATGAGGTGCGCGCCGCCATCGACAACTATGAGCCGGATGTGTGCGGCGAAGCCGTGATGGACGGCTGCTCCTGGTCGGTGGATCGGTTCGACCTCAAGCCGGGCGACAATGAGATCACCGTCACCTCTTATCTGGAGGACGGGCGCACCCAGCGCGAAACCTACCACCTGACCTACGACAAGGGTCACCTGCTCCGTTGCGAGCCGGATGAACTGCGTCAGCACGACGATCTGACCTACGTCAACGGCTTGGTCGACGTCTTTTTCAAAAACGGCACCGCGCCGGAACGCGCCGATGAAGTCATCCGCTCGCTGGGCGGCGTGCGCGTGGGCGAGGTGTATGCGTCGGATCTGTATCAGGCGCGCGTGAAGGCGCAGAGCTTTGAGGAGCTGGAGGATTATTGCAGCCGGTTCGCACAGTTTGACGAGGTGCGGCTGGCCATGCCCGAATTTGCGGTCGACCTGCAGACCAACGAGATCCCCAACGACAAATGGATGATGAACAATCCGACGTGGAACGCCGACTATCCGAACGGCTACAACTGGTCGGTCAACGCGGTCAATGCGCCCGCCGCGTGGGATTACAACAGCTACATAAACCACGTCAACCTCGGCATGGTGGATTCCGCCGTTTTCACGACGCACGAGGATTTCGACGACCTGATCCGCTTTGCCGACAGTGAGTTCCTGGAGGATTACGAGGCTGATAACACCGACATCGGCAGCGGCCAGCACGGCACGCACGTAGCCGGGATCATGGGCGCAGCCGCCAACAACAACAAGGGCATCACCGGTCTGCTCTGGGACACCAACATCTACGCCGCCAACTTCGTTCAGAACGGCACCCTTGCCTTTGTGGTCGAGGCCGTGGTGGATGAGATCACCAGCGGCGCCAAGGCGGTCAACCTTTCGCTCGGGGTGAACAACAATTATAAAAAAGACGGGCAGAACCCTTATCTGAAGCCGTACAACGACGCCAGCCTCGGCTATTACGCGGAGTACTGCGTCGCCATGATGACCAGCCTGCTCGAGGACGGCAAGGAATTCGTTGTCGTGCAGTCCGCCGGCAACGGCGTGCAGGATATCCGGCTGGGCTACACCAACGCCGTCAACGCCAGCCAGGACGGAAACTGGTTCCGCAGTGTGGACGCTTACCAGAACGGCCTGTTCTGCTCCATCCGCAAACAGGCTTACAACTACGGCAGCTCGGACAACGGCGTGACGGCGGCGGAATCCTCGGCGGTCTATGACCGCGTGCTCGTGGTCGGCGCGGCGGAAAACCTTTCGACCGAAGCCGACGGTCCGCGGTTCAAGATGATGTACTGCGGCAACGGCGGCAGCCGCGTGGATATTTACGCCCCCGGCGTTACGGTGGTGAGCACGAGCGTCGACACCACCGGCACCAGAAGCCAGTATGCCGGCATGAGCGGCACCTCGCAGGCGGCGCCGATCGTCACGGCGATCGCGGGCGCGTGCTTTGCCATCAACCCCGACCTGACCGGCGCGCAGGTCAAGCAGATCATCTGCTCCCCGAACAACAGCCGTCACGTTGTGGAAGACAACACCGATCTGTTCCAGGGCACCCCGGCTTCGCCCGACGCCGAGCTGGAATATCACCCCTTCACGGGCGACGGACGGATGATCGACATGGAGCTTTGCGTGCTCGAGGCGCTGCGCTCGATCAGCACGCGCGCGGATTACAGCGAGCTCACCCGTTACGTGGGCGTGGCCAGCAACCTTGTGCCCACCGATTACACCAACTTTGACGCGGTGCAGGCGATCCTCGATGAAATCGACTACAACCGCTATTCCTTTGAACAGGATATCGTCGACAACTGGGCGCAGGAGCTGATCTCCGCCATTTACAGACTCGACCCGATCTATGCGGATTATACCGCGGTGGACGCTGCCATTGCCGCGGCCAATGCGCTCGACCCGGCGGATTACGTCAGCTTTGACGCGGTCACGACGGCGATCAACGCCGTGCGGCGGGGCAAGCTGCTCAGCCAGCAGGCGGCGGTCGACGCCATGGCGCAGGCGATCAACGACGCCATCAGCCAGCTGGTTCCCTATGTTTACGAAGAGCCGGTGCCCGAAACCGACAACAGCGATATCGTCGTTGACGTCAATGAAAAAATCATTGTGACCAGGCAGGACAACGCCGCGCTGCTCGCCGACGCTCTGACGGCGACGCAGGACTATACCGTGACCGAACAGGTCAACGAAAACGGCAACTATTCCACGGGCGCGCAGATCGTGCTGACCAAGGACGGCTGCGAGGATATCGTTTACGACGTTGTCGTGCTCGGCGACGTTGACGGCGACGCTCTGGTCGACGGATATGACGCCTACCTCGTCGGCCTGTGTCTGAACGGGCTGATCGAAGTACCGCAGGGCATCCGGTTCATCGCGGGCGACGCCGACTGCGACGGCAGCCTGACCGAAGAAGACAAGCTGCTGCTGGAACGCTGCGCTCTGCTGGATGACGTGATCGTCAACCTGTATGAACCGGCCGAATAACAAAAGAGAAAAAAGGAACGCTATGAACATCAATATATTAGCCATCGGCGACGTGACGGGCGCGCAGGGGTGCGCCTATCTGCGCCGCCGCCTGCCCACGTTAAAAAAGCTCAAGCAGGTCGATCTGTGCCTTGTCAACGGCGAAAACTCCGCCGCGGGCAACGGCATCACCCCCACCAGCGCGCAGGAGCTGTTCAACGCCGGTGCGGATGTCATCACGACCGGCAACCACGTGTTTCGCCGCCGCGAGGTCTACGACTACCTCGACCACACCCTGAGCGTGGTGCGCCCGGCCAACGTGTATGCCGGCAACCCCGGCAAGGGGTTCGCCGTGGCCGATCTGGGCAGCGTGCGCGTGGGCATATTCAACCTGCTGGGCAACGCGTTCATGGAGGGCGGCAACCCCTTCACCGCGGCGGATGAAATGCTCAAAGAGCTGGCCGACTGCCGCATCGTGCTGTGCGATTTTCACGCCGAGGCCACGGGCGAAAAGCGCGCGCTCGGCTTTTATCTGGACGGGCGCGTGAGCGTTGTGTTCGGTACGCACACCCACGTGCAGACCGCCGACGAGCAGATCCTGCCCGGCGGCACGGGCTACATCACCGACCTTGGCATGACGGGGCCGGTGCAGTCCGTTCTGGGCGTGAAGCCGCCCATCATCATCAACAAGCTCAAAACCGGCATGCCGGAACGCTTCGACATCGCCGACGGGGAGTGCATGCTCAACGGCTGTCTGTTCACAATCGACCGCGCAAGCGGCAAAACGACGGCGGTGGAGCGGATCAATATAAGAGGATGAACCGATGAAACAAACCGCAAAACGACTGATCGCCGCCGCGCTTTCGGCGGTCCTGCTGCTGCTCGGCGCCTGTTCCCAAGAGCCTGCCGAGCCCGGTCAGCCCCAAAAAGCGACCACGCAGCCGCAGCCGCTGGAGGAAACGCAGCCGGGCACGGTCACGCTGCCGCTGGCGCACAACGACGGGCTGAACCCCTACGTTGCCAAAAGCACGGTCAATCAGGCGCTCATGCCGCTGCTGTTCGACGGGCTCTACCGTCTGGACGAAGCCTTTGAGCCGCAGCCGGTGGCGGCAGCTTCCGGCACGGTGAGCGGCAAAACGGTCGCCGTAACGCTCAACGACGCCGCCGTGTTTTCCGACGGCACCCCCGTCACGGCGGACGACGTGACCTATTCCTTCCGCAAGGCCAAAAAAAGCGACATGTACAGCGCCCGTCTGGCCGGTTTTTCTTCCGCCTCCGCCACGGGTGACGGCGTTGTTTTTTCGCTGACGGGCAGCGACGCTTACGCGCTGGCCTGCCTGACGTTCCCGATCGTGAAGCAGGGCACCGCCGAAAAGGATCAGGAGCTGCCGATCGGCTGCGGCCGTTACGTTCCCGAGGGCGAGCTGCCGGGCGCCGTGCTCAAAGCCAGCGAAAACGCCCTGCACCCCACCGCGTCCGTGCCGGAGATCCATTTGTATGAAGTGGCCGAGACCGACGGCATGCCCTACGGGCTGGAGATCGGCAACTATGATTTCTGGCTGGACGATCTTTCCGGCGGCGAATACCGCCGCGTCAATTCGGGCGTTGCGGTCGTGGAAACGACCAATCTGGTCTATCTGGCGTTCAACAGCGGCAAGAGCATTTTCACCGAAGAGCCGGTCCGCCGGGCGGTTTCGGTGCTGCTCAGCCGCGACGATCTGGTTTCCGCGGGCTTTCAGGGGCACGCGACCGCGGCCGCGCTGCCGTTCCACCCCAAATGGGGGGCGATGGCCAACGTGGCTTCCGCCGTGTCGCTTTCCGGCGACCCGACCGGGGCGCTCGAAATGCTCAAGGCCGCGGGTTACACCAAGATCAACGGCTACGGCTACCGCGCCAGCACCACCAAAAGCCTGGCCACCAATCTGGTCGTGTGCAAGGATAACGCCTTCAAGCGCGCCTGCGCGCGCTCGATCAAGGCGCAGCTGGAAAAGATCAATTTCCACGTGCATATCATCGAGCTCGGCTATAAAGATTATCAAAAGGCGATCGCCAAGGGCGAATATGAAATGTATCTGGGCGAGATCAAGCTGCCCGGCAACATGAGCCTGTCCGCCTTTTTTGCCGCGGGCGGCGCGGCGCACACCGCCGTCAGGGATGAGGACGGCGTGATTTGTCTGGCGGAATACAATGCGCTGCGCGCGGGCGAAAAATCGCTCAGCGAATTCTGCGCCGCATTCGACGAAAAAACGCCGTTCGTACCGCTGTGCTTCCGCACGGGGCTGGCCATGACCGCCCGTTCCATCGGCGGCACGGTCATCGCCACCGCGTCGGACGGGTTTTACAGCATCGAATCATGGCAGGTCAAATAATCAACGCGCCGTGTCGCTTTTGGGGCGGCACGGCTTGCGTTTTGAAAAGCGGGGACCGATATGGTCAGTTTTGAAAGCAGCATCCAATACTTAAAGGGCGTGGGCGAAGCGCGCGCCCGGCTGTTCCGGCGGCTCGGGGTCGAGACCGTCGGCGATCTGCTGCGCCTTTATCCCCGCGCTTATGAGGATTGGAGCCGGACGGTGCGGATCAGTCAGGCTGTGCCGGGCGAACCCTGCTGCGTCAAGGCCATGGTCGCCGGGCGGGTGAGCAAGGCGATGATCCGCAAGGGCATGACCATTTATAAATGCGACGTGACCGACGGCGAAAGCCTGATGAAGGTCACCATCTTCAACAACCGCTACGCGGCGGAAAAACTGGTCGAGGGCGAAACCTTTCTGTTTTTCGGCCGCATGAACGCCAACGCCTATCTGCACGAAATGGTCTCGCCGCAGATCGAGCGCGCGACCACGGGCGAACGCATCCGCCCGATCTATCCGCAGACGCAGTCGCTGACCTCGCGCACCATCGAGGGCTGTGTGAAACGCGCGCTGGAGGGGCTGACCGAGCTGCCGCCCGACCCGCTCGACGAAAGCATCCGCAAGCAATACGATCTGTGCGATTACGCCGACGCGCTGCGGGGCATCCATTTTCCGCAGTCGCAGCGCATGATGCTGCGCGCGCGCCGACGGCTCTGCTTTGAAGAACTGTTCGTGCTGCAAACGGGCATGATGCTGTTGCGTTCGCGCAACCGCCGCCTGACGGGTCTGCGGCTGCAAACCGACACGACCGAAGAATTCCTGCGCTGTCTCCCCTTCACCCCGACGGGGGCGCAGCGCCGCGCCATGGCGGAATGCGTACATGACATGATGGGCGAGATCCCCATGAGCCGCCTGTTGCAGGGCGACGTCGGCTCGGGCAAAACGGCGGTGGCGGCGGCCCTTGCCTTTAACTGCGCCAGAAACGGCCTGCAAACGGCGGTCATGGCGCCGACTGAGATTTTAGCGATCCAGCACCACAAGACCTTCACCGAGCTGCTCAAGGGCACCGGACTTTCCGTGGCGCTGCTGGTGGGCTCCACGCCCGCCGCCGAAAAAAAGCGGCTCAAGCAGGAGATCGCCGAAGGGCGGATCGACATCGTCATCGGCACGCACGCCCTCATTCAAAAGGACGTGACCTTTCAGCGCCTCGCGCTGGTCATCACCGATGAGCAGCACCGCTTCGGCGTGGGGCAGCGCAGCGAATTGAGCGCCAAAGGGCTCAATCCGCACACGCTGGTCATGTCGGCCACCCCCATCCCCCGCACGCTCGCGCTGATGATCTACGGCGACCTTGACGTGTCGCTTCTGGATGAATTGCCCGCCGGGCGGCAAAAAATCGAAACCTACGCCATCGGGTCGGACAAACGGCACCGGGCGTATGAATACGTGAGAAAGCATCTGGAGGAAGGCCGGCAGGGCTACGTCGTCTGCCCGCTGGTGGAGGACGGCGAAACGCCGGAGCTGACGGCGGCGACCGCCTATGCCGAAGAGCTGGCAAACCACGAGTTTCGCGGCTGCACGGTCGGGCTGCTCCACGGCAAGATGAAGCCGAAAGAAAAGGAACAGGTCATGGCCGCCTTTGCCGCCGGTGACATCCAGCTTCTGGTCTCCACCACGGTGATCGAGGTGGGCATCGACGTGCCCAACGCCGTGATCATGGTGATCGAAAACGCCGACCGGTTCGGGCTGTCGCAGCTGCACCAGCTGCGCGGCCGCGTGGGGCGCGGGCAGCACCGGTCGACCTGCATTCTGGTTTCCGACGCGAAGGGCGACACGGCCAGACGGCGGCTGAAGATCATGTGCCAGACCACCGACGGGTTCCGCATTGCCGATGAGGATCTGAAGCTGCGCGGCCCCGGCGACTTTTTCGGCAGCCGACAGCACGGCCTGCCCGAAATGAAGATCGCCGACCTGTCGCAGGATATGGCGCTGCTCAAGCAGGCGCAGGACGCGGCCAAAGGGGTGCTCCTGCAGGACCCCGCGCTGCGGGCAGCAAAAAACGCCGCCCTGAAGGCGGCGGTTCTTGCGCTGTTCGACAGCGTGGGACCTTACGGCATGAACTGATCAAAGCTCGTTGGAGCGTTCAAAGAGCTTGTGCGCGCACTCGCGGCACACCTTTTTGCCGCTGAACTCGACCAGCTCTTCCAATTTGCCGCAGAACACGCAGCTGGGCGAATACTTGCGCAGCATGATATATTCACCCTCGGTGAAGATTTCGAGATAATCCTCGTTTTCTTTCAGGTCGAGCGTGGTGCGCAGCTCCTTGGGCAGCACGATGCGGCCGGCCGAATCGATCTGACGGGTGATACCGGTAGATTTCATGGTTGTTTCCTCCTGATTTTCTTTCGGATTTGACAAAAGAATACCATAAATTGTCATTCTTGTCAATCGTTTTCTAAAATATTTTGGAGAAAATGGGAATATTTTGCAATTTTTGTTTTGGTGCTTTTCATTTGGAAAGGATTATGTTATAATAAAATAACTGTATTGGCTGTTTGAAAGGAGATAGTATTCCATGAAACCGATCGCCATGAAATTAGTCGCCATTCTGCTCACCGCCGCCGTTTTGCTCTGCGTTTCCTCCTGCTCGTTCGGCGGCAAAACCGAAGAGGAGACCACCGAGCCGACGAGCGCGAGCGCGACCGTGCTGCCCAGAGAAGAAGCGGAGATCCTCGCCTATTTCAACAAGGTGTTCGCCGCCGCGAAAGAGGGCAAGGCGAAGCTGAATTATTCCTGTTCCTACAGCCCCAAGGGCTTTGACGCCGAAGATAAGGCGCTGGCCTCCATGCTGACGCTTGTGGCGCAGCGCATGGATTTCGGCGACCTCGGCAAAGAAGTGGCCTACGGTGAATCCCACAGCGCTCTGGTGCCGATCAAAGACAGTGCCGAGCCGCTGGCGCTCACGGCGGACGACATCGTCAAGATCGAGATCAACCGCGACGAATTCGCCCAGGCCGCGGAAGAAGCCGCCAAGTTGGAAAAAGACGAAGAATACGAAACGCAGTTCATCGACACCGACCCCGACGTGCGCCGCATTTATATTGAACTGAAGGAAGAAACCGACCCGAAGGCGGGCGCCGGTCTGTTCGGCCGCATCTTTGCGCTGCCGGATCGCGCCGCCATCGAGCAGGAAATGAAAAAAGCCGCCGACACGCTCACCTATGACGGCACCTATTCCGCCAAATACACCGGCTGCACGATCTATATGGAGATCGACCGCCTGACCGATCAGGTCATCAAGGTGGAATTCAACCGCAACATCGAAGTGACCGTTTCCGTCACCGGCGTCGGCACGCTGGAATCCGTCGGCACGCAGCAGGTCACCTTCCGCGTGGAAGGCCGCGACTGCTACGAATTTGATTGGAACCAACCCGAAGAATAAGGGGAGAGAGACAGCAACATGAACATACTCCACGACATTGACCCCAAGCGCATTTCCCCCAACGATTTTATCGCGGTCGTCGAGATCCCGAAGGGCAGCAAAAACAAGTACGAGCTCGACAAAGAGACCGGCCTGATCATCCTTGACCGCGTGCTCTACACCTCCACCCACTACCCGGCGAACTACGGCTTCATCCCGCTGACGTTTGCCGACGACCTCGACCCGCTCGACGTGGTGGTGCTCTGCTCCGAGCCGCTCGATCCGCTCACGCTCGTGCGCTGCTACCCCGTGGGCGTGATCAAAATGCTCGACAACGGCCGTTCCGATGAAAAGATCATCGCCATCCCGTTTTCCGATCCGACCTACAACGGCTACCGCAGCATTTTCAATCTGCCGCGCCACGTGCAGGATGAGATCTCGCACTTTTTCACCGTCTATAAGCAGCTTGAAAAGAAAGAGACCGCCGTGGACGAGGTGCAGGGCGAAGCCGAAGCGGTGGAGATCATTGAACAGGCGATCGAAGCCTACCGCCGGCAGCACCCGGAAAAGAGCGAAGAATAACGAAAAACAGCGGCAAGGCGGCGAAAAGCTGCCGCCGCTTTTTTGTGGGAAAGGAAGCGTTGACCATGAACACCGTTTGCCACGGCCGCCCCGCTGATTTGAGCGGGCGCGCGGAAGAAGAGATCAGAACCTACGACTTTTTGGACAGCCTCGGCGTTGCCTATGACTGCCTGGATCACGAAGCCGCCTACACCATGGAGGCGTGCGAAGCCATCGACAAGGCGCTGGGCACGGTGATGTGCAAGAACCTGTTTTTGTGCAACCGCCAGCAGACCGCGTTTTATCTGCTGCTCATCCCCGGCGGCAAAAAGTTCAAAACAAAGGACCTTTCCGCGCAGCTCGGCGTGGCGCGGCTTTCGTTTGCGCAGGAGGAGCATATGGTGCGCCTGCTGCACATCCAGCCCGGCTCGGTGAGCGTGATGGGGCTGATGAACGACACGGAAAAGCAGGTGCGCCTGCTCATCGACGAAGACCTGCTAAAAAGTGACACCTTCGGCTGCCACCCGTGCCGCAACACCGCCAGCCTCAGACTTGCAACGGCCGATCTGCTCAACAAAGTCATTCCGGCGCTGGGTCACGAACCGACCATGGTCACCCTGCCGGAAGTTACGGAATAATTTTTTGAAAAAACAAGAAAAAACCACTTGACAAACGTGCTTGTCTGTCATATAATGAACAAGCATTTTATGGCGGCATAGCTCAGTTGGCTAGAGCATTCGGTTCATACCCGGAGTGTCGTAGGTTCGAATCCCACTGCCGCTACCAGTTCGGGTTGAACCTATTTCAGCCCGATTTTGCGGCCCGGTGGTCAAGCGGTTAAGACACCGCCCTTTCACGGCGGTAACACGAGTTCGATTCTCGTCCGGGTCACCAAACGAACAAGGGCGCTGCCCGCAGTGCCCTTGTTCGACCAAACTTCATAACGGACGCATAGCTCAGCTGGTTAGAGCGCCTGCTTCACACGTAGGAGGTCCACGGTTCGAGTCCGCGTGTGTCCACCAGAAAAAAGCACGCTTTGGCGTGCTTTTTTCAACGAAATCCGTCCTTACGGACGGGGGAAATCCACCTTCGGTGGGTGAAATCGCTAAAGCGGTGAAATCCCGCTGAAGCGGGGTGATGGACGGATTTCATTTCACCGTGAGGGAAAGCCGAACGATTTCACCAAAGGCGTCTGCCTTTGATTTCACCGCGGCCGGGGCCGCGATTTCACGATTGCTCATTTCGATTCCATATAATATGATGGGCAAGTGATGATTCCTATGGCTGAAAGCAAACTTGCCGCGCTCTTCCACATCAAAAAACGCCTTTTGTCGGCAGACAAAAGGCGTTTTTTCAATGAAGTCGCTTTGCTCATGAAGACGCTCCTGCGGTGCGAATTGTTTTGCAGGGCGACTTCACTTCATCAGCGCGTCAGCGCGTCTTCATTTCATTCCCCTTTCGCGCATTCGTCATCATTGCTTGTTTTTTATATGGATTTTTGTTAATATGATGCAGACGAGGTGAATATTATGAGAAACGATGCGCTTTTCATTCGATCCATGGATTCTGCTCTTTCAATCATTGACCTTGTGCGGAAATTGAAATCAAAACATGACCGTCGGCCATGTTGAGCTTGCTCGATTCGTGTTGGAAAAAGGAAGTTGTTCAGATTGAAAAAGAAAAAGATCGCCGTCCCGATTCTGATCGTGGCTTTCATTCTCATCGGCTGGACGGTATGGGGAAACGTTACCGTGGGCGTCACCCGTTACCGTGTCAGCGGCAGGGACCTGCCGAAAGCATTTCACGGCTATAAAATTGCGGTCGTCTCTGATTTTCACAATGCGGATTATTTCGGAAAAGGCAATCAGCAGATCATAGAAAAAATCGAGAAAGAATCGCCGGACATGATCGCGATAACCGGCGACCTTGTGGATTCACGGCGAACAGATATCGAAACATCGGCTGCTTTGCTGCACGAGCTGATGAAAATCGCGCCGTGTTACTATGTGCCCGGA
>CAMJHI010000035.1 GCA_946405475.1 uncultured Clostridia bacterium | reverse complement strand
CAAAAGCCGTCATCGGCCGAAACCTCAGCAGCCGGCAGACCGACCGCGTTATTGTCCGACCAGGCGCGAACCGATACGGTGACCTGCTGGAAGTTTTCAAATGCTTTCGTATGAAGGCGGGATTCAAATTTGTCGCACAAGGCGCCAAGACCGCTGTCAAGGGCGAACGCTCTGACAACATAGTATGGAGGCATAGCCGCAATATTGAATTCCACCTGCGCCGAACCGGCGTTTGCGGCAACGTCGGTGATGCCGGAAGCCAGCATCTGATCGGTGTCGGGATCATAGAGCGCGGCAACAAGCTTACAGGCTTCCTGATTGCTGATTGCCACCGTTGCTGTTTTGCCTTCCACCGTAACGTCGGAAATGGAAAAACCGCTGTTGCGCTCGTCATTGCTTTTGGCAAGCGCACCCGTCGGCAGCAAACCGAACAACATGATCACGCAGAACAGAACGGCGAAAACTCTTTGACAAGTCCTCATAAATTTCCCTCCTTGAAATATGGTGCAAAACGACGGTTAAATCTATTCCTAAGTATAATATAACAAATGCGCACAGATCTTTCAAGACAGATTCTTAAATTATGTGCGTTTTTTCTGTCATAACGCAAAATGCTAATAAAAGAAAAAGATACGGAATCGGGATCATCGATCCTTTTCCGCATCTTTTGCCTGTTGTAGGCCTTCGGATTGGCCGGCTTGCGTGTGACGGGACAGAATGCCCAAGTCTTTCTGCGTTTCGCGTCCAGCTCCCGTCTTTTTTGCTTTGAGAGCTTTTCGCGGGGGATGAACTTTTCCATCCATCTCTCCTCCTACATTATTTTAATTGATCGATTCTGCTCTTCATTTTCTATTGGCTTTCGCATCGGAAGGCTCCGAAACGAAGCGGCATTCTTATTCTCGGAGCCATTTTGAAAACTGAAGTTTCCGACTGCACCTGAATCAAAGAAGCTGATACTTCGTCAGATTCATACTTTTGCGGCGCGCTCCCCTGTCTAAAACGCAAAAAACAGGTTTTCCGTCGGCGTCCGGATAGACCGTCAGATCCTCCGCTTCAAACGCCTTGCCGATATTTCGGGTGAACACGACCTTGACTTCGCCGGTGGTCGGATCAACGGAAAACACGCGTTTGAGGTCGTTTTCTTCATCGCAGGAAAGGTAGAGCTTGCCGCCGAACATTTCGCCGCCCTGCATGCGGTCGATCGGTTCGGACAGCGGGACTGTGCGGAGCAGATGCAGATCATCCAGCGCAAACACGTTCAGAACGGTCGCGTTGCTCCACTCGGCGGTGTAGAGCACCTGGTTTTCGACGTCGATCGCGCACCACGGCACACCTTCCACGTGCAGCTCCTGCGGCAGCTCATAATACCGGCCGGTGAACGCCAGTGTTTCCGCATCATAAAGAGCGATAAACGGATGCTGATAGTCCGGTCCGTCTTCAATGGCGGCATAGATGATGCCGTTGTAACAGCTCAGCCCGCCGATATGGTCGCAGCCCAGCTCCTGCAGCTCCTTCGGGATGGGCGACGTGTTGACGAGAAAGATCTCGCCGGTTTTCATGTTTGCCTTGCCGAGGTTTTTCTTGCCGCTGAAATAATAATAGGTTCCGTCATTCGTCACGCCCTGATTGCTCATATAGTAATCTTCCAGGACGTATCTTTGCCGGTCAATGATCTGCGCGCCCGTCGGGTCGGGCAGATCGCGTTCGTCGATGCTGACGATCAAAAGCATAATCGCGGAAACCAGTGCCAGACACCGTTTGAAAATCACATAGGATAGGCCGAACATACATTCATCTCCTTTTCAATGAAGCAACCGTGATGTCCATGTTGAATCGTTTGTTCAATCATGCTGACAGCAGCCGAGCCGCCCGTTTTTGTCAATCGTTCGATAGCAGCGGGCGCCGTCCGGCATGAGCCGCGCGCTTGTGATCGTTTTATTCTCATCGGAGCAGTCGAGCAGCGTTTGCCCCAACGCTGCGGTGGGCGCGTCGCTCCCCTTCAACAGCATGACGCCGCGTTCATAAGCCATGGCGATCGCATCCAGATCGGAATCGTTCCGATGCGGCAAAAAGGCGTATTCGATCACGTGCTTGCCACGGTCGGCGGTCGAATCGGGCACTTTGGCGATATCCGCGCCGGTGGGCGACGTGAGAAGCGTAAGCCTGACCCGGCTGCCCAGTGTGTCATAGCCATGCTTGGTGCGGTTGAGCAAGGCAAAGGAATAGCCGTCCGATCCGACAAGATCGGCATAGTTGAGTGCAGGCACTTCAAACCGCGCTTTTTCATAAGGCGTTTCCCGCTTCACCGGGCGCTCCAAGCGACCGAAAGGCACCTTGTAAAAAGCTCTTGGCTCGGTGATCGCTGTCTGAGCTGAGAGTTTGAGATCCTTGCCGTTTTCCCACCAATCGGCGTGCAGAACACAGCGGATCATCGGATCGTTCGGGTAGAAAATGAAATCCTGCGTCAGAAAACTCGTCGGGTAATCGACCGCGGGCGTATGCCAGAGGTACGTGCCGTAATAGGGCTTTTTCTCCGTCCACAGCCCAAAGGCATAAGTCGCTCTGACCACCGCTCTGACAGGCCCCTGCTCGACGATTTCAAAGCCGGTGCAGCCAAAGTCCCACTCCTTGCCGGTCAGACCGAGGTTCCACGTGTCGTAATCGCGGCTTTTCGTGTCCTCCAGCAGGCGGAAATTTCCGATCTGCCCGCCGCAGAATTCTCTGCCATCAAAAACGAGCGAGGTGATCGCGCCTTTTTTCGGGTCGAAAACAGCGCGGATGGCGCCGTTGTCCACGGTGGTGCCGCTGACGGTGACTGCTTGTTCCGGCTCACCTTCGACAAAACGAAAGCGGTTGAACGAATAGGGTTTCAGACCGCCGCAGTAAACGGCCGTTTTGTTGTCGGCCGTTTTCTGATACGGGCAGCGTTCGCCGCTGCTGTCAAGAACGAAGCCGTGATCCTTCGGGGGAACCAAGTCGAGCACAACGGGGGTATTTGCCGCAACGGAGACCGGATTGAACACATAGGGTTCGTCGCCCCTGCCCAGCGCCCGTTCGGCACAGGCGCGGTCGGCCGCGTCAAGGATCGAAAACGCCTCGTCGAAATCCTCATAAAGATCGTGATAGACCTTGAGCATCGAGGTGCCGGCCAGCACGTCATGGAACTGACCGAACAGCTCTTTTTCCCACGCCTTCGACACGTCATGGTAATCGCCGCAGGCCGCCTGAAGGCTTTCGCAGTTGAGCAGCGCGCGCTCGCATTCCCGATTGAGCGCTTTCGTTCTGGCCTGCACGGTGTAGGTTTTGTGGTGCGTTTCCAAAAACAGCTCGCCCTTCACCACCGGCAAAGTCGAAAGGTCCTCGGTTTCTTCCAGAATGCGATAGAATTCCGTCATACCGCAGAATTTGATGCTCGGAAAAACCTTCTGCTTTTTCAACTCGTCGATCCGATCCATCATCACGGGCAGAGGGCCGCCGCCGTGGTTGCCGTAGCCCCACAGGAGCGGGATGTGATAAAACCCGTCGGTCATGTGATGGATGCGAACGGTCTTGGCCAGCTCGTCAAATTCGATGTGGTTGGAGTGACCGGGATATTCGTGTAGCGTCAGCACGCGGCTGCCGTCATCCCCCTCCCACCAGAAATGAATGTAGGGAAACAGCGTGTATTCGTTATAACGGAGCTTTTGCGTGATGAAATAATTGAGCCCCGCGTTTTTCAGAATTTTCGGCAGCCCCGCGTTGAACCCGAAGCCGTCGATATTCACGGCGCAGGTGGAGCGTTTGCCGCATGTTTCCAGCGCGACCCGCTGCCCGTTTTCGATTTGGCGGAACCAGCTTTCTTCGCCCACGCACTGTCCGTCGGTTTCGCACCACATGCCGCCCTGCGGCTCAAACTGCCCGCGATCCGCCGCGGCTCTGATCCTGGCCCACAGGTCGGGATATTTTCCTTTCATATCCCGCCACAGCACCGCCGAGGTTTCCACGTAAACGTAATCCGGCTCACGCTCCATCAGCGCAAGCTGCGTTTCAAACGTGCCCTTCATGCATTCGATGGTTTCGGGGTAGCGCCACTTCCACGCCAGATCGATGTGCGAATGCCCGATGAAGTAAACCGTGAACCGTTTGGCATAATCCGCGACCGGCTGCAGCCGCTCCAGCGCCGTGTCGAGCTTGTTTAGAAGCGTGTCGTCGCGCAGCGCGTAAATTACAAAATTCGCCGTTTCGATCAGGCTTTGAGAAAGGGAAGCCCGTTCTTCGTCTGTCAGCTTGGATTTATTGATGCTGACCTCGCCCTGCACGTAGAGATTATCGCGCCGGTTCGACTTAGACAACAGGTGGCACCCCGCGCGCAGTGAACGGGCGAGGTTGGCGATGAGGTCATTCGTTTTTTGCAGCCCTTTCAGATAATAGCGGCACGTGATGCCGCAGACCGGCTTGTTGTTGGGGCTGTCGAGCCGCAGAAAAACGCAGTGCTCACGCCCGTCGGGAGAACTGCCGAGATCAAAATGGCCGCCCATGTAAGTATAGAGCTCGACCGGGTGATCGTCACAGTAAATATCGAGGTCATAGCCGGTGTAATAGGTAAAACCGTAACCGCCGAATTCCTTCGGATCGAAAAACCTGCTGATATAAGGCAAGCCGAGCTCCGCCATCATCCAGCCGGTCTGGATCGCGTTTTCGTCCCGCTGCGTCAGATCGAACTCAGGATAAGCCTTCATGGTTTCGACGGCGGGCAAAGGCTCCTCTTCGCTGCCGTCCCACCCATGAAAGCGCCGAAGAACGGGGAAAGCGGTATCCTCCAAACATCTGGCGAAATCGAGCACGTCCTCAAGCGACGCGCACACGTTTTCACGATAATAAGAAAGCGGTCTGAAATGGGCGTTTTCCGGTTTCATTGCAACAACCTCCGAAAGAGTGAAAGTGTACTGTCTAAACGATGATTCAAAATCAGACGCGAACGCTCATGGCGGCGTCAAACGCGGAATGGACCGCCGCGCCGATCGTGCCGCCCTTCACCGCGTCGCCGACCGTCGTGACACGCAGGCCGGCTTTTTCGAGCGAATCGGCAAGCGCGCGGCTGGGGCGAACGCCCATGGCCAGCACGATGGCGTCAAAGTGAAGGATCTGTGTTTTTGTGCCTTTCTCCGAAGAAAGCGTGGCGTTTTTGCCGTCGATCCGTTCCAGCTTCGTGTTGAGCAGGAATTTCGTGCCAAAGGGCTTGATGCGAGCCATGGAATCGTCGACAAACTGGAACCACGCGCCGGGCGCGATCTCGTCAGCCATTTCGACGACCGTGACGTCGTTGCCCAGCTCGTTGAGTTTTTCAGTGGTCTCCAGCCCCGTCAGGCCGCTGCCGACCACGAGCACCTTGCCGTTTTTCGGCGCGACTTCGCCGAGCAGCACCTGCGGCGCGGAGAACACGCTTGCGCCGTTGATCCCGGGGATCGAAGCGGGCCGCAGCGGTTCGCCGCCGGTGGCAACGATCACGGCAACAGGCTCATATGCCTTGACTGCCTCCGGGATCGCTTCCACGCCGGTTTTGATCGTCACACCGAGCGCGGCCGCCCGCGTCAGCAGATCGTCGATCGCCCAGCGGAGCTTTTCTTTCTTCGGCCCCGCGGCGGCCACGTTCACCTGACCGCCCGGCTCGTTGTCTTTTTCGAGCACCGTTACGGCAAAGCCGCGTCTGGCCAGCACGACGGCCGCCGTTAAACCGGCAGGCCCCGCGCCGACAACGACCGCCTTTTGCCCCGAAGCATCCGGCAAAAACCGGTTCCAGGCGCGCTCCGAGCCGACCGTGGGGTTGAGCGCGCACTCGCCCACCCCGCCGACGGCGGCGTTAGCGATGAACGATTTGATGCAGTGCAGACAGCCGATGCAGCGACGGATCGTTTCGGGCTTGCCGCTCTGCGCCTTCTGCGCCCAATGGGGGTCGCAGATGAAATTGCGGGCGGAGCCGACGAAGTCCTGAACGCCGTCCTCCAGCAGCTTTTCCGCCAGCTCGGGGGATCGGATAAAGCTCGCCGCGATCACGGGAATGCTGACGACGCTTTTGATCTCCTTGGCCAGATAGGAACGCCAGCCCGGCTCAAAGGACGCGGGCTCCAGCCAGTAATTGTAGGCGTCATAGCACGCCGACGACACGTTGAGCGCATCGACCCCGAGCTTTTCAAGCTCGACGGCGATCCGCTTGCCCTCCTCCAGGCCGTAGCCCGTGTCGGGTCTTCCGACCCTGTCATACATTTCATCGGCCGTCAGGCGCACGATCAGGGGATAATCCTTGCCGCAGGCGGCCTTGATGCCGACGATGATCTCACGTAGGAAACGCAGCCGGTTTTCAAAAGAGCCGCCGTATTCATCCGTTCTTTGATTGGTATGCGGGCTCAAAAACTGCTGCAGCAGATAGCCGTGCGTGGCGTGAAGCTCGACCGCGTCGACCCCCGCCTTCTGGCAGCGGACGGCAGCCTGAATAAAATCACGCTGCAGCGAGCCGATTTCTTTTTTGCTCATGGCATGGATGCGTGTGGCGCCATGCGCGCTCAATTCGCATTTTGACGGCGCCTGCATGGACATGCAGACCTTTTTCTGCTCCAGCCCGAGCAGCAGCGGCGTCGCCTTGAACAATTTGGACGGAAACTGCGGGAAGCGCTCTGCCACAGGAATGATGAGCGGCAGCGTGTTGATGGAGCTGGCATAGCCCTGACGCCCCGGGTGGTGAAGCTGAATGCAAAGCTTCGCGCCGTTTTCGTGGATCTCGTTGACCATGCGGCGCATGGGTTCGATGTTTTCATCGCGGCTCATGGAAAGCTGGGTGAAGGTCGAGGCCGCGCCCATATCGTTGACGCGGCAGATGCCCGGCGTGATCATGGCCGCGCCGCCCTTCGCGCGCTCGACGTAATAATCGATCATTTTCTGCGTGGGCTGGCCATTGGTCTGACCGAGGCTGAATTCCGCCGCGGTCATGATGACGCGGTTTTTGAGCGACATGGTGCCGATGTTCATCGGTGAAAACAAAAGATCGTAGCTCATTGTTTTTTCTGCCCCTTTCTGAAGCGATCCAGCTTGTTCTTTTCAAGCTTCCAGTAAACCGTTCTCACCGGCGGGCAGACGCCCATGAGGATTTTGGAAAGCGTGAACAGCGCGCAGGGCGAAACGGTCTTCTTGCCTGTTTCGATCCCCTTGACCATTTTGCGGGCGACAACGTCCGGCTTCTGCACAGGGAACGGCTTTTCAAATTCCGCCTCATTGGCGACCTTGAAGAAATTGGTGTCGGTCGCCACGGGATACAGGCAGGTCAGCTGCAGATTCTTCGGCTTTTCCAGCCGGATGGCCTGCTGGAAGCCGTGAAGCGCGAACTTGGTGGCGGAATAGATCGCATAGCCCGGCATGGCCATCTGCCCGATGGCGCTGACGGTGTAACAGAGCTTGCCGTCGCGCCCGTTCAGATGCTCCAGATATTTGGCATAGGTGTAGATAGGCGAAAGCGTGTTGGTGTCGAACATGCGCTCCACGCGGGACCAATCGGTGTAATTGAATTCCTCATAATAAGGGAACCCGGCGTTGGCGTAAAAAATGTCGATCTTCCGGCCGTCAAACACTTCAGCGGCCTTGCTAAACAACAAATCGACGCCGTCCGCGGATGAAACGTCACAGTCAAAAACCGTCACGTTTTCGCCGACGTTCGTCAGCTTTTTGCTTGCCTGCCGCGATACGGCGAGAATGCGGTTCCCCTCCCCTTTTTCGAGAAGCTTGAGCACTTCAAGCCCGATGCCGCTGGAAGCGCCCGTAAGAACGATGTTGCTGTTCGTGATCATGGATTACACCCTTTTCGATTGATTTTGGATAAACGCCGCGATATCGTCAAGCACTTCGCCGCCGATATGCCGCTCAACGCTGTATTCTTTCGTTGCCTTGAGAATATCGTTGTAAAGCCCTTTGACAAACAGGTGGTTCAGTTCGGGGTAGAGCTTGAAGCAAGTGTTTTCACGCTGAGCCAGCAGGGACTGAAACGCCTTGAAATCCTCGTCTGCGAGCACCTGAAAATCCTTGCCGCCCTGCAAAATGAGCACGGGCTTTTCATGTTCAAGCAGATAATCCGCCGCGGTTTTCCGCCCCATCTCTTTGAAATAGTAGAGCGACAGATTCCCGGCAAATTTCTTCTTTTTGGCTTCTTCATCGCTCATCTCATACAAGCCGTCAAACTTTTTGGCATAGATCTTGTATTCCAGCGCGACGATGCTTTTCATCAGAGAATTGCCGCTTTTCACCTGCCCGAGTTGCCGAAGAACGATCTCCTCAAGCCGGTACGGCGTGCCTGCCAGCAGGATCATGCCGCGCACGTCGCCGCCCTGCGCGTCAATGCGCGGCGCGAGCATGGCGCCCATGCTGTGCCCGAGCAGAAAAACGCGGTCGGGATCGATCTGCGGGTCGTTTTTCAGCAGTGTGACAGCCAGCAGCGCGTCGTCGATCGTTTCCTCTTTCACGGTTGACAGCTGCTTTTTCATTTTGCGCGCATGCGCAAAGGTGCGTTTATCGTAGCGCAGCGAGGCAACGCCGCGCTCAGCCAGCCCTTCCGCCAGATCTTTGAACGGCGTGAGCTTCATCACCTTTTCGTCCATGTTGCTCGGCCCGGAACCGTGCACCATCACGACAGCCGGAACCGGTGCGGAACAATCATCCGGCAGCGTCAGCAGCCCGTTGAGCGGGTAATCCGTGCCTTCTCCCACGATGACTTTTCTGACCACAGCTGCACCTCCAATCATTTTTATTCAGTATAACATATTAAACAGGGATGTTCAACAGCAGAAATCCGAACAAAACGCCGCTCAATTTAAAAAGATGCAAAAAGCCCCGCCGACAAAATGTCGACGGAGCATGAGGGATCCTTCAAAATGCAATTCGATCAGCCGACCAGCTTTACGGTCTGATCGTAGCGCGTCAGCCACGTGCCGGTGGCAAAGTTTCTGGCGCGCAGCATCACTTCGCCGTCATAAGCCTCGACCACCCAGCCGCAGCCGTTGAACAGATGGCCGCCGTGGATGAAATCAAAATACATGTACGACGGCAGGTTGATCAGCGTGATCGGGTTGCCGTTGTTGTTTTCCATCGTTTCGATGCTGGCATACGGCGCGCCGAGCTTGCTGCCGGCGTTTTTATAGCCGGAGTGGATATGACCGCTGATATAAAACACGTTGTCATATTGCTTGAGAATATCGACGACCTCATCAGACTCGTCGCCGATGCCGCCTTCATCGAGCGGATCGTCCTTATTCAGCTCCCAGTTGTAAGGCAGGCCGTGGGTCTGATTGATGGGCTGGTGCATCAGCACAAAAATCGGCAGACCGGTGGCGGCCGCCTTTTCCATTTCGCCGGCAAACCACGCAAGCTGCGTGTCGCTGAGCGTGGCGCTGACGTGATCCGCTTCCGAACCCAGCGCAATGAAATAGTAGCCGTTGATGACGGCGGAATAGTACATTTCCGTGATATCGCGGTCGGCGATGACTTTGTTGTAGTGGATGAAGGTCGGCTTCACGCCGTCTTCCGGGTTATCGAACTCGTCGCGGTTCGGCCCCCACGTGTCGTGATTGCCCACGACCACCAGCTTGTTGTCGGCAATGTCAAAGTCACCGACCGCCTCGGCAAACACGTCCCACTGATCGAAATCGCCGTGGTCAGTGATATCGCCCACGAACGCGACGGCGTCAAGCCTGTCCTTGGCGTTGCTCATATCGTTCAGACCAAGGTCGAGCATGCCCTGAAAGATCGGCTTGAAGTTGCCGCGCAGATGGATATCGGAAATGGCGGCAAAGCTCACGCGGCAGTCCGGCGCGGCATGGGTGATCTTCGCTTCTTTTTTGCCTGACAGCAGCCCGATGGGCGCAGAGAGCAGCATCACAGCGGTCAGCAGCAGGCTGACAAGTTTGGCAAAGGTTTTTAACATAGAATCCAACCCCCGTTATTCTGATTGATTTTCTGTTTTCGCTTGATTTTCAAGCTGTTCCGCGCCGCAGCGGCAAACCAGAGACAGCAGGATCAAGGTGATCCCAAAGCCGAAAGAAGAATACTCATCGATCGGGATCTCGCCGATTCCCGGCACAAAATGGCCGACCATAGAAACTGCGATGGAACAGAGAATGACCAGCCCCAGCGAAACGGCGGCGGTGACGATGCCAAGGCGCAGCATCTCTTTTGAGCCGTGCAGCGTGAAGGGCGTTCCGTCGGCCAGCTCATGCTTGAAATAGGTCTGTGCCAGCTTGAGCAGCACAGCCTGCGCCGCGCAGAAAGCCATGGCGACGGCGGTGGTGGCGATCATGGTCGGCCGGTTCATATCGGCGTTTTGCTCGATGAGGCCGGTGATCGTGACGCCGCCGAGCTTGAACACACCTTCCGTCCCGAGCGCCAGACCGATCAGCCCCACCAGACTCAGGCAGAAGCCGATGATACAGCAAACGTAAAGCACGGTGCAGACGATCCTGGCGATATTGGACATAGTTTGAATGACGTTGAGCGTTTTCATGAGAACCCTCCGGGTATTATTCTGAGAATCATTATATCAAACGCAACGTCGTTTTGCAATCGGGAACAATAGTTTTTTCAACGGAATTCTTGACACGGTTTTGGGTATTCTTTATAATTTTTTACGATAGATCAATTTGGGAGGAAAGATCATGAGAAGAATCACGGCTTTTCTGTTATGTCTGGCAGTGCTGTTTCCCTGTGTTCTGTCTGCCTTTGCGCAGGGAGAAGGCGCCGCACTGACCGCCGCAGACGCCCTGCACGCATCCGGCGAAAAAATCGTCAACGCCGCGGGCGAAGAAGTGCGGCTGCGCGGGGTGAATCTCGGCGGGTGGCTGATTCAGGAGGATTGGTTCTGCCCCGCCGACAACGGCAAACGGGGCGACCACTGGACGCTGGAAACGCTGATCGAACGCTTCGGCACGGAAAAAGCGTATGAGCTTTATCAGATCTATTGGGACAACTGGATCACCGAAAAGGATTTTGAAGAGATCGCGGGCATGGGCTTCAACTGTGTGCGCATCCCGTTCTGGTATCGCAATTTTCAACAGGACGACAACGGCACGTGGCGGTTGGATCAGAACGGTCAAAAGGATTTTTCCCTGCTCGATAAAGCCGTGGCATGGTGCCGCCGGTACGGGCTTTACGCCATCCTCGACTTTCACGGCGTGAACGGCTGTCAGGGCGCGCAGGATCACTGCGGGCAGAAGGGCACCTTCCATTTTCTTGACAAAACGGAACAGGGCGAAAAATACCGCGCGCAGGCGCTGGAAATCTGGTCGATCATCGCCGAACGCTACGCGGGCGAACCGGCCGTGGCTATGTTCGACCTGCTCAACGAGCCGCTGTGCGACGTGCCCCTGCAGCAGCGCGATTACAAAATGCTCAACGCGTTTTATGACGACGCTTACCGCGCCATTCGCGCCAAGGACCCGACGCGCATGATCTGCATGATGGGCACGTGGGACGTCGGCAAGCTGCCGCGGCCGTCCAAAATGGGCTGGACGAACGTGGTGTATCAGCTGCATCAGTACAATTCCAAAATCGACGGCTTTCAGGCGCGGCTCGACGCTTCCAAAGCGCTGAAATACAACGTGCCGCTGTACGCGGGCGAATTCCACCCCACCGCCGAAACGGCGGACAGCAAGGTCAACTGCACCGTTTCAGACATCCTCACGCTCTATGAAACGGAAGGCGTCAACTGGACGGTGTGGACGTGGAAGGGCTACAACAGCTGGGCCGCCTGGGCGGACTGGTTCATTTACGGCTCGGTCGAGGACAGCCTGATCGTTGACCCGACAAACGACTCATTTGACATGATCGCGGACAAATGGGGGCAGATGGCGACCGACGGCGGCCGATTTTACAGCGGTCACCTTGACGAAGAGGCGCTCCCCTTCCTGCCCGACGGCAAAGAGCCGGAGCCCTCGGCCGATAACGTCTTTGAAGTGTTTTTCAAGCGGATCGTTCGATGGTTCAAAATGATCGTTGAGCTCATCGTGGTTCAATTCACCTGATCGGAGGAAAAGAGAATGGCTAAGATCATTGCGCCGATTTTGATGCTGCTCGCCGTCTTGTTCGGTCTGTTCGGGCAGAAGGTGTCGTATGACCCCAAGGAATACGCCGAAGGTCAGCCTGCGAGCGTGACCGAGGGCAAGGTGCGCGTTCAGTTATTGCGCGACACACTGGTGAGGATCGAAGCGGAAGGCCCGAAGGGCTTTGAAAACCGGCCGTCCTTCACGGTGGAAAAGCGCACCGGCTGGGACGACGTCGCCTTCACCGAACAGCAGGAAAACGGCTATAAGACGATCCGGACAGACCGCTTCACCGTTTACGTTCCGCTGGGCGCTGACAACGCCGCCGGGTGCTTTATCACAGACAGCAGCGGCAATGAGCTGTGGCGGTTTGAAACAGATACTGACACAAAGGTCATGCTGCCCTCGCCGTCTGATGAGCTGGCAGCCTGGTCGTTCTCCGACAGCCCGCGGATCATCCCCTCAAAGCAGGGCTATTCCGTTTTCGCCTCGACCACGCCTTACAACGGCTGGGATCTTGACAACAAGGCGCAGGACGTTTTCGTGTTCCTGCCCGGCGGCGATTACGGCGCGTTCACGAAGGATTTCACCGACCTGACCGGCAAAAGCGAGATGATCCCGCTCAATCTGCTGGGCTTCTGGGATTCGCGCTATTACGAATACACCGAAGAGACCGCCCGGCAGCAAATCAAAGATTACACCGACCGCGGCTACCCGCTGGACGTGCTCGTCATCGACACCGACTGGCGGCAGCAGATCAACAACCGCGGCACGGGCTACACCATCAGCCGCCGCCATTTTCCGAACTTTCAACGGTTTGCGAACGACGTTCACGAGCAGGGCGTTTTCCTTGTGTTCAACGACCACCCCGAGCCGACGCTCGGCAACAGAAACCTGCTTGATCCGTTCGAGGTCTATTATCGCAACAAAAACCTGACGAAGATCCTCGACAAGGGGCTTGACGTGTGGTGGTACGACCGCAACTGGTGGACGACGGTCAACCCGATCGACGAGAATCTTTCCCGCTACGTGACGGGCATGTACGTCTACGAATGGATCACGCAGCAATACTTTGAGCAAACCGCGGGCGACAGCTATGCCAGACGGCCGATCATCATGGCCAACGTCGATGGCATCGGCAACGGCAATTACGATTATCAGAGCGAGCTGGCCGCCCACCGCTACACGCTGCAGTGGACCGGCGACATCGGCCCGTCCGCCTCCTCGCTTCAGAATGAACTGGAAAACATGGTTTTCCTTTCCGCCAATACGCTGCTGCCCTACACCAGCTCCGACCTCGGCGGCCACACGGCGGAGGTGTCGCCCGAACAGTATATCCGCTGGATCCAGTACGGCGCGCTCTCCCCCATCATGCGCGTGCACTGCACCAAGCCGTATTCGCGCATGCCGTGGCTTTACGGCGAAAAAGCGGAAGAAGTGACGCATCAATACGTCGACCTGCGCTACCGGCTGCTGCCGATCTTTTACGAGCTGGCGCATGAAAACTACGAAAACGGCACGCCGTTCCTGCGCAGGCTTGACGTTGCTTACCCGCAATATGCCGAAGCGAAAAGGAACGACGAATACATGCTGGGCGAGAGCATC
>CAMJHI010000034.1 GCA_946405475.1 uncultured Clostridia bacterium | reverse complement strand
GAGGGTATTATAATATAAATATCTATGCCCGAATGAAAGGGATGAACTGACATGAACCTTGTCTATAAAACCAAAGGCACCTGCTCGCGCCGCATCCTCATCGACGTCGAGGGCGATACCATCAACTCCGTGCAGTACGAAGGCGGCTGCGCCGGCAACCTGACCGGCATTTCGCACCTGGTCGCCGGCATGAAGGTCGACGACGTGATCGAAAAGTTTTCCGGCATCCCCTGCGGCTTCAAAAGCACCTCCTGCCCCGACCAGTTGGCGCAGGCGCTCAAACAATACAAAGAAGAACAGTTGAAGGGTTGACTATGAGCATGAAACTGATTATCGCCGTTGTCAACAGCGACGACGCGTCGGCGGTGCTGGGCGGTCTGAGCAAGGCCGGTTACAGCGCCACCCGGCTTTCCACCACCGGCGGCTTCCTGCGCGCGGGCAACGTCACGCTGCTCATCGGTGTGGAGGAAGAAAAGGTCGACGAAGTGATCGCGCTCATCGGCGACTATTCCAGCAGCCGCAAGCAAATGACCGTGCCGGTCCCCGCCGGCGGCGTGGAGGGGCGGCTGATTGCCATGCCTGTTGAGATCACCGTGGGCGGCGCGACCGTTTTTGTGATCGACGTTGAAAAATTCGTGAAACTGTGATGATTGATTTTTCCGAAATTCAAATCAGCCCGGCCACGGCGCAGCTCATTGAGGCCGCCGTTTCGGCCGACCGTTTGCCGCACGCCGTGATTTTAGAGGGCGGCAGCGAAAGCGACCGGCTGACCCTTGCGCGGCTGCTGGCGCAAACGCTGCTGTGTCAAGGCGAAGACCGCCCCTGCGGCCAATGCGCTCACTGCCGTAAGGTGCTCGGCGGCTTTCACCCAGATCTGACCGAATGCCTCGCTCAGCCGGGCGACGCCGAGAGCCTGAAGGTCGACGCCATCCGGCAGCTTCGTGCCGACGCTTTTATTTTTCCGAACGAGGCCGAACGCCGGGTGTTTTTGCTGCACAACATGCAGCTGAGCAACGAGGCGGCGCAGAACGCGCTGCTGAAAATTTTGGAAGAGCCGCCGGAATACGTGCGGTTCGTGCTCACCTGCCCGAGCGCGACGGCGCTGCTGCCGACCATTCTTTCGCGCGCATGCGTTTACAGTTTGGGGCAGCAGGTCGAGACCCGCCCGGACGAGGTCAACGAAACGATCCTTGATCTGACGCGGCAGATCGCGCTTTCGCTCGGCGCCCCGAACGAATATGAGCTGATGCAGATCACCGGCGCGTTTGAAAAGGATTATGCCCTGCTGCCGCCGGTGCTGACGCAGCTTCAGCTTTTGTTCCGCGACGCGCTGACCGTGAAGAGCGGCGGGCAGGATCTGCCCCTGCTTGCCTCCTGCGACGCCGAAGCCGCCGCGCTCGCGCGCCGCTTCACCGTTTCGCAGCTTCTCGCGTTTGAGGCGGTCACAACGGAACTGACCGCGGCCATCAACGGCAACGCCAACCGCAACCTGCTTCTGACAAGGCTGTGCAGCCGCCTGAGCGCTGCGGCCGGTAAATAGATTTCATCCCACAGAAAGGAATTTGAATACATGGCAATCGTAGTCGGCGTCCGCTTCAAGGAAGTGGGCAAGGTTTACTATTTTGAACCCACGCAGGATTCTTTTGCGCTCAACGACAAGGTCATTGTCGAAACCGTGCGCGGCGTGGAATGCGGCGAGATCGCAATGGAGCCCAAGGAGATCAGCGACGAAGAGATCGTCAAGCCCCTGAAAAAGATCATCCGCAAGGCCACCGAGGCCGACCTGAAAAAACTGGAAGAGAACAAAAAGAAAGAGGCCGACGCCTTCCGCATCTGCGAACAGAAGATCGCCAAGCACAAGCTCGACATGAAGCTCGTCAGCGTGGAATACACGCTCGACGGCAGCAAGATCCTGTTTTATTTCACGGCCGACAACCGCGTGGACTTCCGCGAGCTGGTCAAAGACCTGGCCGGGGTGTTCCGCACCCGCATCGAGCTGCGCCAGATCGGCGTGCGTGACGAAGCGAAAATGCTCGGCGGGCTGGGCATGTGCGGGCGTCCGTTCTGCTGCAGCTCCTACATGGGCGACTTCCAGCCCGTGACCATCAAAATGGCCAAGGAGCAGGGGCTGAGCCTGAACCCGGTCAAAATCAGCGGCACCTGCGGCCGCCTGATGTGCTGCCTGAAATACGAGCAGGAATCCTATGAGCACCTGCTGGCGGTCACGCCCAAGGTCGGCGCGGTGGTCGACACCAAAGAGGGCCGCGGCACCGTGGTGGAAGCGAACCTGCTCACCGGCATTCTCAAGGTGCAGCTCGAACGCAACCCGAACGCCGCCCCCGTGAGCGTTCACCGGCGCGACGCGCGCGTGCTCAAGGACGGCCGGATCCGCGTGGACAAGGCAGAGCTGGACGCGCTGAAAGGAATTGAATGAGAGAGCTGATTGAAAATACACAGCAGCCCGAAAGGGCTGTTTTGGTCTGTGTCGATTTCGGGCAGTACGACCCGGATCAGTCGCTGGATGAATTGGAGGAGCTGGCGTACACCGCCGGCGCCGAGGTCATCGGCCGCCTGATCCAGAAGCGGGACAAGCCCGACAACGCCACCTTCATCGGCTCGGGCAAGCTGGAAGAGCTGAAGGAATTCTGCCAGAGCAACGAAGCCGATCTGCTGATTTTTGACGATGAGCTCACGCCCTCGCAGCTTCGCAACGTCGAAGACGCGATCGACGTGCGCGTGGTGGACCGCACCACGCTGATCCTCGACATTTTCGCCGCCCGCGCCAAATCCGGCGAGGGCAAGCTGCAGGTGGAGCTGGCGCAGCTCAACTATTCGCTGCCGCGCCTGACCGGCAAGGGCACGAGCCTGTCGCGTCTGGGCGGCGGCATCGGCACGCGAGGGCCCGGCGAAACCAAGCTGGAAAGCGACCGCCGCCACATCCGCCGCCGCATCGCCGCGCTGGAGGAACAGCTGGCCGCGCTCGAAAAGCGCCGGGGCAGCCTGCGCACCCGCCGCGCCAAAGACGGCGTGCAGACCGTGGCCATTGTCGGCTACACCAACGCGGGCAAATCCACGCTGATGAACACGCTCACCCAGGCGGGCGTTCTGGCGGAGGACAAGATGTTCGCCACGCTCGACCCCACCTCGCGCGGGCTTGACCTGCCCGACGGGCGGCGCGTGATGCTCATTGACACGGTCGGCCTCATCCGCCGCCTGCCGCACCATCTGGTCGAGGCGTTCAAATCCACGCTGGAAGAAGCGGTGGACGCCACCGTCATCCTCAACGTGTGCGACGCCTCCTCCCCCGAATGCGCGGAGCATCTGCGGGTGACCTCCGAGCTGCTCACTGCGCTCAACTGCCTGAACAAGCCGATCATTTCGGTGATGAACAAATGCGATCTGGTGCCCTCCCTCGCCGATCTGCCCACCATCGGGCGCTCGGTGATGATCAGCGCCAAAACCGGCGAAGGGCTCGACCGCCTGCTCGACGCCATCGTGCACGAGCTGCCGCAGACCCGCCGCCGGGCGAAGCTGCTGCTGCCCTATGCCGAATCGGCCGCCGCGGCGCGCTTTCGCACCGAAGGCAAGGTATTCAGCGAAGAATACACGCCCGACGGCATTTTGCTGGACGTCATTGCCGAAATCAGGCTGCTCGACGAAACCAAACAATACCTGCTCGATTGAGGTGACTCCCCTTGATTCTCGCTTCCGCTTCCCCCCGGCGCAAGGAACTGCTGGCGCTGGCCGGGTTTGATTTTCAGATCGAGACCGCGGCGGTCGAAGAAACCTACGACCCGACCCTGCCGCCCGAACAGATCGTCATGCATTTAGCCGCCGTCAAATCGGCGCCCGTCGCCGCCCGGCACCCGGACGAAACGGTCATCGGCGCCGACACCGTGGTGGTGCTCGACGAAGCCATCCTCGGCAAGCCCCACAGTGAAGAAGAGGCAAAAGCCATGCTGCGCAGGCTGTCCGGCCGGGTGCATCAGGTCTACACCGGCGTTTGTCTGCGCCGCGGCGAAACGGTCGTTCGCTTTGCCGAATGCACGCTGGTCCATTTCAAGGTGCTGAGCGAAGAGGAGATCGCCGCCTACGTCGCCACCGGCGAACCGATGGACAAGGCCGGCGCCTACGGCGTACAGGGCCGCGGCTGCGTGCTGGTCGAGGGCATCGAGGGCGATTATTTCAACGTGGTCGGCCTGCCGGTCTCCCGGCTGTATGACGAGATAAAGAAACTTGGTGGATGACATGAAACTGAAACACGCCGTTCGATTCACGGCGCTTTTGCTTGCTTCGGCGCTCGTTTTCGCACTGGTCGGCTGCGGCAAAACGCCCGAGCCCGGCGATGGCTCCGACCGTCTGAACGTGGTGTGCACGCTGTTCCCGCAATATGATTTCGTGCGGCAGATCGCCGGTGACAAGGTCGACCTGACGCTGCTGCTCACGCCCGGCGCCGACAGCCACACCTACGACCCCAGCCCGACGGATATGGTTCGGATCAACAACTGCGACCTGTTCCTTTACACGGGCGATTTGATGGAGATCTGGGCCGCCAACGTCATCAAGGGGCTTGACCGGAACAAGGTGACGGTGCTCGATTTATCGCAGGGCATCAAGCTTTCCGCCGTGGAGCATGAGGGGCACGAAGAAGAACATGAGGCGGAGGAGCACGATCATTCCGTTGACCCGCATATCTGGACCAGCCCGAAAAACGCCGTGATCATGGCGCAGCGCATTGCCGCCGCCCTGCAAAAACTCGACCCCGCGAACGCCTCCGAATATAAAGACAACGCCGCCGTTTACTGCAAAGAGCTTCTGCGGCTGGATGCGCAGTTTCGCAGCGTCGTGGCCGCCGCCCCGCTCAAAGAGATCGTGGTCTGCGACCGGTTCGCCATGCACTATTTCTGCCGCGAATACGGGCTGACATACATGGCCGCGTTCGATTCCTGCACCTCCGACACCGAACCGAGCCCCGCCGTGCTGGCCAAAATCACCGAGCACGTCAAGGCGACGCACATCCCCGCCGTGTTTTACGCGGAGCTGTCCAATCAGACCATGGCGCAAAAAGTGGCCTCGCTCACCGGCGCCAAGGCGCTGGAGCTGCATTCCTGCCACAATCTTTCCGCCGAGCAGTTCGGCAGCGGCGCGACCTACCTTGATCTGATGGAACAGAACCTGCAAATGCTGAAAATCGCTTTAGGCGTCAGTCAATAAAAGGAAAACGAGTATGAACAACATTCTGGAAGTACGCCATCTTTCCATGAGCTATGAGCGCACAAAAGTGCTCAGCGACGTCAATTTCACCCTGTGCGAGGGCGAATGGCTGAGCATCGTGGGCGAAAACGGTTCCGGCAAAACCACCCTGCTCAAGGGCATCGCCGGGCTGCTGCCGCCCGCAGAGGGGCAGATCGAATTCTGCGGCGGCGTCACCCGCAGCACCATCGGCTACCTGCCCCAGCAGACCGCCATCCAGCGCGATTTTCCCGCCTGCGTGCATGAGGTAGTCATGAGCGGCTGCACCGGGCGCAAAAAAGTGTTCGGCTTTCACAACGCCGCCGACAAGGCGCGCGCCGAAGCGGCGCTGAAGGAGCTCGGGCTCGAGGGCATGCTGCACCGCCCCTATTGCGACCTCTCCGGCGGCCAGCAGCAGCGTGTGCTGCTCGCCCGCGCCCTGTGCGCGACCGAAAAGCTGCTCATCCTCGACGAACCCGTCACCGGGCTTGACCCGCTGGTGGCGGCCGAGCTGTATGAGTGCATCCGCCACCTGAACAAGGATAAAAACGTGGCCGTGATCATGGTGTCGCACGACGTGAACGGCGCGGTGAAAAACAGCGACAAGATCCTGCACATCGGCAGCAGCGGCGTGGCGTTTTTCGGCCCGACCGAAGACTACCTGCAAAGCGAGCTGGGGCAGCGGTTTGCCGGTCTGTGATTTGACGCAATAGCAAAATAAAAAATCACCTCATCGCATAGACTTGCGGTGAGGTGTGTTTTTATGGTGATCAAGCTGAAAAAGATCTACGCGCTCCTGGCGGCGCTGCTCGTGCTGGCGGTTTCCGGCGGTCGGCTGGCCGCCCGTTCGGTGCCCGCCGCCGCAGCGGTCAGAACGCCGCTGCCCATCGTGATGTATCATCAGGTGAGCCAGAACAAAAGCCGCGCCGGCGCCTACTGCGTGACGCTGAACGAATTAGAAAACGATTTCCGCTATATCAAAGCCTGCGGCTGCACCGCCATCACCACGCGTCAGCTGCTTGACGCGGTAGACGGAACCGCCCCGCTGCCCGAAAAGCCGATCATCATCACCTTTGACGACGGCTTTGAAAGCGTGGCGCAGTACGTGGAGCCGCTGCTGAAGCAGTACGGGCTTTGCGCCGTGGTTTCCGTGGTGGGCGCTTACACCGACCTGTATTCGCAAAGCGACGATCATTCGGTGAATTACGCCTATCTCACGTGGGAAGAGCTTGCCCAAATGAGCCGGGGGAACACGATCGAAATTCAGAACCACAGCTACGACCTGCACCACCTGAACCACTGCGGCCGCAAGGGCGCGAAAAAGTGCAGCGGCGAAAGCGAAGAGGCTTACCGCCGGTTTTTGCAGACCGACCTGCAAAAAATGCAGACGCTTTGCCTGCAAAACGGCGTAACAATGCCCACCGCCTTTACTTATCCCTACGGCTGCTATTCCAAAGAGTCGAAGGAGATCATCAAAGCGATGGGCTTTCGCGCGGCTTATATCTGCGAAGAGAGAATGAATTACGTCGATTATGACAGCACTGACTGGCTGTTCCGCCTGTGCCGCTATAACCGCCCGCACGGCGTGGGAACGGCGCTGTTTTTCAGCAAGCTGCTCGGCGGCTGAATCATGCCTGTTTTTGCCGTGCCTGATACGCTTCTCCCCAGTTCCAAAGGCTTTCGAGAATCGGCTTTAAGGTAAGCCCCAGCGCCGTCAGCTCATACTCCACCCGAGGCGGCACTTCAGCAAAAACCGTTCTTTTTACCAGACCGTCCGCTTCCATTTCACGAAGCTGGGCGGTCAACACTTTTTGCGAAACCGAACCGACGGAGCGCTTCAGCTCACCGAACCGCTTTTTGCCGTCGATCAGATCTCTTAAAATCAACACCTTCCACTTGCTGCCGATCAGCAGCAGCGTTGTCTCCACCGGACAGGGCGGAAGCGCCTGATCGTTTTTCTGATTCTCCATCACAATCCCTCCATTTTTTTTGGATTATTGCGGAAATCCGGCTGTCCTGCACAATGGTTACTTTTTGGTAACTACAGCACTATTTTGTGCTTACTTTACAAAGTATACCACAAGTGTTACACTGCAGTCAAGAGATGCGGCTTTCCCTCTCGGGGGCCAAAGGAAGCCCGATGGAAAGCGTTCGCCATTTTCGTTCAAAAGAAACGGTGATCAACATGACACAAACAGAAAAAAGGCTGGCTCTCATCCGGTATTTACTGGCAGAAAACAGCCGGTTTGGCCGGTTTGAACCGGAAGCCATGAACGAAACGGAGCAAAAGGATCTGCTGCGCGCGCTGATGAACGTCCGACTGCCGGCACCGTTGAGCGAAGCGTTTCTGCGCCTTCAGGATGACTACCTGCAACAGGAAATCGTAAGCCGGGGTGTCACGAAGCTCGAAGCTCTCGAGCCGATCGCGGACGGGCTTTATCTTTGGCAGGGCGACATCACAACGCTTTCCTGCGACGCCATCGTCAACGCCGCCAATTCGCAGCTGCTCGGCTGTTTTCATCCGCTTCACAACTGCATCGACAACTGCATTCACACCTATGCCGGGCTGGCGCTGCGCAACGCCTGCGACGAGCTGATGAAACAGCAGGGTCACGAAGAACCGACGGGGCAAGCAAAGATCACACCGGCGTTCAATCTGCCGTGCCGATACGTGATCCACACCGTGGGTCCGATCGTTTCCGGCCCCCTGACGCAGGAGCATCGGGCGCTGCTGCGCTCCTGCTATCGCTCCTGCCTGACGCTGGCCGAAGCAAACGGCTGTCAAAGCCTCGCCTTCTGCTGCATTTCCACGGGCGTGTTCGGGTTTCCGCAAACAGAAGCGGCGCAAATTGCCGTAAGCGAGGTGCGAACCTATCAGGCTGAAACCGGCAGCCGGATCAAAGTGATCTTTAACGTGTTCCGAAACGAGGATAAAGAAATCTATGAAAGCTTACTCCGATAAGATCCAACAGCTCAGACAAGCCCTGACTCAGGCGGACGCCGTTCTGATCGGCGCGGGTTCCGGACTCTCCGCGGCCGCCGGTTTCACATATTCCGGCGAACGCTTTGAAAAACATTTTTCCGATTTTCAAAAAAAGTATGGCATCACCGACATCTATTCCGGCGGTTTTTATCCGTTCCCCACGCAGGAGGAATTCTGGGCCTGGTGGAGCCGGCACATCTATGTGAATCGCTATATGCCGATTCCCAACGACACTTATCAAAAGCTGCTTTCGCTGGTAAAAGGTAAGGATTATTTTGTGTTGACCACCAACGTCGATCACTGCTTTCAGCGCGCCGGGTTCGAGAAAGAGCGGCTGTTTTATACACAGGGTGATTACGGTCTGCTTCAATGCCGTGAGCCGTGCCACGCGAAGACCTATGACAATGAAGCGATCGTGAAAAAAATGCGTGAAGCGGAAGTCGACATGAGAATCCCGACCGAGCTGATCCCGAAATGCCCGGTCTGCGGCAGGGAGATGACGCTCAATCTGCGCTGCGACGACACGTTCGTGCAGGATGAGGGCTGGTACGCCGCCGACAGACGCTTTGAAGCGTTTGCCGAAAAGGCGCTGAAAAAGAAAACGCTGTACCTTGAGCTTGGCGTCGGTTACAACACCCCCGGCATTATCAAGGTTCCGTTCTGGCACTGGACGGCGCAAAACAAAAACGCGGTCTACGCCTGCGTAAACCAGGGCGAAGCAACTGCGCCGGCCGAAATAGCAGACCGCTCTCTTTGCCTGAACAACGATATCAACACCGTGTTGGAGGACTTATTGTCATGAATTATCTGCGATTTCTGACCGAAGAGATCCACACCGTGGTGGCAGCCACCGTTGACCGGACCGGAAAGCCCGTGACCTGCGCGATCGACATCATGGATCACGACGAATACGGATTATATTTTCTGACGGCGCGGGGCAAGAGCTTTTATCAGCGCCTGATCGACTGCCCCGTTCTGGCGCTCACCGGTCTGAAAGGGCCGGATACCCTGCACAGCGTTTCCCTGTCGCTGCGCGGCAAGGTGACGGAAATCGGCTCAGACCGTCTGCCCGCTCTGTTTGAGAAAAACCCGTATATGGCGGCCATCTACCCCACGCCCGAAAGCCGCCGGGCGCTGACGGTGTTTTTGATTCACGATGGCTCGGGCGAATGGTTTGACCTGTCCCGCAAGCCGATCGAGCGGCAGAGCTTCTCCTTCGGCTCTTCGATTGAAACGAACAGTCGGTATATGATCACCGAACACTGCATCGGGTGCGAAACCTGCGCTTCGGTTTGCCCGCAGCAATGTATTGACGTCAGCAACATCCCGGCGGTCATTCACCCTGATCATTGTCTGCATTGCGGCAACTGTCAAAGCGCTTGTCCGGTCGGAGCCGTCGTCCTATATTAAAAAAAGCGAGGCGTTGTCAAACGCTTCGCTTTTTTGTTTTGTTTGCCGGAACGACGCCGCCAACGGCCGTGCCGCCTTAATTGTCCATCAGTTTTTCCAGCGCGGCCAGGCGAACGGCCAGGGTGATAAGGTTCATCGCCTCGCGCAGCTCGTCGAGCGACGGGTAGGACGGCGCGATACGGATGTTGCTGTCGTTCGGGTCCTTGCCGTAGGGGTAGGTCGCGCCCGCGCCGGTGAGGGTCACGCCCGCCTCGGCGCAAAGCTCCACCACGCGCTTGGCGCAGCCGTGCATCACGTCAAGGTTGACGAAGTAGCCGCCGCGCGGATGCGTCCACTCGGCAATGCCAAGCCCGGTCAGGTCGCGGTCGAGGGTCTTGACCACGATCTCGAATTTCGGCTTGAGGATGGCGGCGTGGCGCTTCATATATTCGCGCAGGCCGTTACCGTCCTTGAGCACACGGGCATGGCGAAGCTGATTGATCTTGTCGTAACCGATGATCTGCCGCTTCATGCGCGCGGCGATCTGCTTGATGTTGTTTTCGCTGGCCGCCAGCACGGCAACGCCCGCGCCGGGGAAGCTGATTTTGGAGGTGGAGGCAAACTCGATGATCATATCCTCGTTGCCGTTCTTTTCGGCCTCGGGGAAGATGTTGAGCAGCGTGTCGCCGTCCTCCACGATGCTGTGCACAAAATAGGCGTTATCCCAGATCACGCGGAAATCCTCCGCCGCCGGTTTCATCGAGGCGATGCGGCGCACCGTTTCATCGGAAAACGTGATGCCCAGCGGATTGGAATATTTCGGCACGCAGAACATGCCCTTGAAGGAACTGTCCTGAATGAGCTCCTCGACCTTGTCCATGTCGGGGCCGGATTCAAGCATGGGTACGTTGACCATTTCGATGCCGAAATATTCGCAGATGCCGAAGTGACGGTCATAGCCCGGCACGGGGCAGATGAATTTGATGGGACCCTGCAGCATCCACGGCTTATCGCCTGCGCCGTGGGTCATGCACTGGGAGATATAGTCGAACATGATGTTCAGGCTGGAGTTGCCGCAGACGATGATGTTGTCGTTCTGCACGCCCAGCGCCTGCGCAAAAATGGTTTTGCACTCGTCCAGACCGGTCAGGTTGCCGTAGTTGCGGCAGTCGGTGCCGTCCTTGGCCTTGTAGCCGTTGAGCGCGTTGACGCTGTCGAAAATATCGAGCGACATATCCAGCTGCGCCGTGCTCGGCTTGCCGCGCGCCATGTTCAGGTGCATGTTGCGCGCCTTGAACTCATCGTACTGCTGCTTGACTTCCTGATATTGCGCCTGAAGCTGTTCCTGCGATAAACCGCTGTATAAAGACATAATTCTCACCCATATCTGTTGTGAATTCAGTTATCGTTTATTCTACACTACATTTTTCGCTTTTGCAAGTTTATTTGAAAATTCCGTCAATTTGGTTGCTTTTGTGTCGGATCTGTGCTAAATTTTAGAGGATATGTACGGCAAATTTTGCATTTTTTTCGCTCTTTTGATTCATTTTTTATGAGGGAGGCAAGCGCGTGGCCATTCACCTGCTGAAAACCGCCGAATCGCTGCGGCTGGCCGCGGCGCAGTGGCTGCTGCAAAAGGACAAGCACAACGTGTTCTGCTTCGGCAACGAGCTGGGCGAGCGGTTTTTGCAGGAATACGCCCTGCCGACTCTCAAGGAAACGCTGATCGAAACGCGGGTGGACGAAGAGGAGACCATCACGCTCATTTTTGAAAGCGCGATCCGCCTTTCCGCGCGCGACACGGTCGACGGAAGGCCCGCCGCCTTCACCATTTTACGCTACGTGCGCGCGTTATATGACGACAGCGGCACCGTTTACCGCTACGTCACGCTGGGCTACCGATATGATTCATAAGGAAAGAAGCCGATGGTTCAAACCACCGGCTCCTTTTTATTATACCATTATATAATAGTGCTGAAACGGGTTTATCTGTATTTCGGGCGCGGCACGTAAGAGGTGTGCAGGATCTCGTGCGCCTTGTGGCTGTTGGGCTCGCCGAAGAATTCGGCATACACTCTCTGGACCGCTTCGCTTTCGTGGGACTTTCTCTTGGGCAGGTTCTTGTCCGCCTCATAGAGCGCCGCGCTGCGTCTGCCCTTGAGGTCGACAAAGTTGCGAACCACCGCGTGCTGGATCGGCTGGCCGCCGCCGTTGATGCAGCCGCCCGGGCAGCCCATGATCTCGATGAACTGATAATCGGCCGTGCCGTTCTTCACCTTTTCCATGAGCTCGTGCGCAGCCTTCGTACCGGAGCAGACAGCCACCTTCACATCAAGCCCGGCGACGGAATAGGTCGCTTCCTTGATGCCCTGACCTCTGACCTCGGTGAAGTCGAGGTTGTCGAGCTCTTCGCCGGTCAGCTTTTCGACCGCCGTTCTCAGGGCGGCTTCCATCACGCCGCCGGTCGCGCCGAAGATCACGGCCGCTCCGGTGCTTTCGCCGAGCGGATTGTCGAACTCTTCATCGGGCAGATGCTTGAAGTAAATGCCGGCGGTCTCGATCATGCGGGCAAGCTCGCGGGTGGTGAGCGCCACGTCGACGTCGGGGTAACCGGACGCGCTCTGATCGGCGCGCTGGGTCTCAAACTTTTTGGCGGTGCAGGGCATGATGCCGACCACGAAGATGTTCTTCGGGTCAATGCCCATCTTCTGCGCGTACCAGGTCTTGATGACCGCGCCGGACATCTGCTGCGGGGATTTGCAGGTGGACAGATGCGGCAGCTGATCGGGATAGTAATGCTCGCAGTACTTGATCCAGCCCGGGGAGCAGGAGGTGATCATCGGCAGCACGCCGCCGTTCTTGATGCGGTCAAGCAGCTCGTAAGCTTCTTCCATAATGGTCAGGTCGGCGCCGAAGTTGGTGTCGAACACCTTGTCGAAGCCGAGGCGGCGCAGCGCCGCGACCATTTTGCCCTGCACGTTGGTGCCGATGGGCATGCCGAAGGCTTCACCGAGCGTCACGCGGATGGAGGGAGCCGTGTGGACGACCACGAATTTTTCGGGATCGTTGATGGCGGCGAAGACCTTGTCGCTGTCATCCTTTTCGTAGATCGCGCCGGTCGGGCAGTTGACGATGCACTGGCCGCAGGAGATGCAGGACACGTCCGCCAGATCCTTATCGAAGGCGGAAGAAATGTGCGTGTCAAAGCCTCTGGCGTTTGCGCCGATGACGCTGACGCCCTGATTGTTGCAGGCGGCCACGCAGCGGCGGCAAAGGATGCACTTGCTGTTGTCGCGCACCATGTGCGCGGCGGAATCGTCAAACTCGAATTCGGGCAGCGCGCCGTCAAAGCGGTGCTCGTTGTCCACGCCGAATTCCTTGCAGAGCTGCTGCAGCTCGCACGTCCCGCTGCGGATGCAGGAAAGGCATTCCTTGCGGTGGGTGGAAAGGATCAGCTCCAGCGTCATCTTGCGGGATTTTCTGACCTTTTCGGTGTTGGTGAAAATTTCCATGCCCTCGTTGACCGGGTAGACGCAGGCCGTGACCAGGCTGCGGGCGCCCTTGACCTCGACCACGCAGATGCGGCAAGCGCCGATCTCATTGATCTCTTTGAGGTAGCAGAGGGTGGGGATCTCGATGCCGGCGTAACGCGCGGCTTCGAGGATCGAAATACCGTTCGGCACACTCAGGGGCATACCGTTGATTTTGATGTTTACCATTTCCATTTTGGCACACTCCTTCCTTAACCTTTGACCACAGCGCCGAACTTACAGGTATCCATGCAGGCGCCGCACTTAATGCACTTGTCGCTGTCGATGACGTGGGGCTTCTTCACGGTGCCGCTGATCGCGCCCACCGGGCACTTTCTCGCGCAGGCCGTGCAGCCGCGGCACTTGTCAACGTCGATGGAGTAGTTGAGCAGCGCTTTGCACACGCCGGCGGGGCACTTCTTGTCGACGATGTGAGCGATGTATTCGTCGCGGAAGAACTTCAGCGTGGCGAGCACCGGGTTGGGCGCCGTCTGACCCAGACCGCACAGGGAATTCTGCTTGATGTAATTGGCAAGCTCTTCCAGCTCGTCAAGGTCTTTCAGGG
>CAMJHI010000033.1 GCA_946405475.1 uncultured Clostridia bacterium | reverse complement strand
GGCAATGACCGGCACCCAGGGGTCCTTGGTGGGCGCGACGCCCTCAAGGGAGCGCACGTCTTCAAACTCGGGGTTGGTGATGATGATGCCGATGGCCTTGGAGGTATCCATCGAGGAGCCGCCGCCGATGGCCACGATGCAGTCCGCGCCGGAAGCCTTGAAGCATTCCACGCCGTGCTGCACGTTTTCGACCGTGGGGTTGGGCTTGATGTCGGAATAGATCTCATACGGGATCTTCGCCTGATCGAGCAGGTCGGTGACCTTGGCGGTGACGCCGAACTTGATCAGATCGGGGTCGGAGGCGACGAACGCCTTTTTGAACCCGCGGTTTTGTATTTCCGTGACGACGGCGCTGATGGCGCCCGCGCCATGGTAAGAGGTTTCGTTGAGCATAAATCTGTTCATGGTGATCTTCTCCGTTTCATGATAATGTTGGGGAATTTGCTGTAAGAACAGTATAACCGTTTTGCGCGCGGGTGTCAACGCCCCTGCCTCGCCCGGGACTTAATGTAACAAAGATTTAATTTATGTTTATGTTTCCTTTTATCTTGACAAGAAAACGGGGCGGGGGTAAGATAACAGTGTACCGGATGTTCCCGCCGGTATGAATCACTTGAAAGGAGCCATTGCTATGTCATTGGTCAAAAAAGCAATTTCCGAATTTTTCGGCACGTTCATCCTCGTGCTCATCGGCTGCGGCACCGCCTGCGCGGTGGGCTGCGACGCAAAGCTCGGCGCAGGTTACCTGATCACCGCCCTCGCCTTCGGCGTCGGCCTCATCGCCGCCTGCTACTCGGTGGGCAACCTGTCCGGCTGCCACATCAACCCCGCTGTTTCGCTGTCCAAGCTGATCACCGGCACGCTCAAGCCCGTGGAATTCGCCTGCTACGTGGTCGCCCAGTGCCTCGGCGCGCTCGCCGGCGCGGGCATCCTGCGCGCCCTGTTTGCCGACAACGACAAAACCGGCGCGCTCGGCTCGAACGCCCTGTATAACGGCAGCATCGGCCTGTCCCTGCTGGTGGAAATCGTTCTGACCTGCGTGTTCGTGCTGGTCGTGCTTTACACCTCCGAATCGCATCCGCAGGGCCATGCTTCCGGCCTGATCATCGGCCTGGCGCTCACCGCCGTTCACCTGCTGGGCATCGCCCTGACCGGCACCTCGGTCAACCCGGCCAGAAGCCTCGGCCCGGCGCTCATCGCCGGCGGCGAATCGCTGAAGGTCGTTTGGGTGTTCCTGGTCGGTCCGCTGGTCGGCGGCGCCATCGCGGCCGTGCTGTTCCGCGTGCTCAACGAAAAGAAAGCCAAATAAACACAATTGATCTGAACAGCCGGAGCGTTCCGAACCGAGCGCTCCGGCGCTTTTTCTCACAAGCATCCAACCAAACCGTCTGTCAACCACTTGGAAAGGAGAACCCCATGTTAGGCAGCTTCAGCTTTCACAATCCCACCAAACTTTATTTTGGCGAAAACGCGCTCGATTATCTGGACGAAGAGCTGCCGAAATACGGCAAAACCGTTCAGCTTATTTACGGCGGCGGCTCAATCAGGAAAAACGGCGTTTACGAGCTTGTCGTGGCGAAGCTCATCGGCAACGGCAAAACGATCGTGGAGGACGGCGGCGTGATGCCCAACCCCACGGTGGAAAAGCTGCGCGAGGGCGTCGCCATTGCGCGGCAGAACAAGGTCGACCTGCTTCTGGCCGTCGGCGGCGGTTCCTGCTGCGACTATGCCAAAGCGGTTTCTGTTTCCGTCCATTGCGACGAGGACCCGTGGGAGAAATACTACGTTCGGTTTGAAGAGCCGGATTGTGAGATCGTGCCCGTGGGCTGCGTGCTCACCATGGCGGGCACCGGTTCGGAAATGAACGGCGGTTCGGTCATCACCAACCACGCGCAGAAGCTGAAGATCGGCCATGTGTTCGGCGACAACGTGATGCCGAAATTTTCCATCCTCAACCCCCGCTTCACCCTGTCGCTCCCGAAGCGGCAGATGGCGGCCGGTATTTACGACATTTTCAACCACATCTGCGAACAGTATTTTTCCGGTGAAGACGACAGCACCAGCGACTACATCGCGGAAGGCCTGATGAAATCCGTGATCCACAGCTCGCTCATCGCCGTCGAAAACCCGAACGATTATGAAGCGCGTTCCAACATCATGTGGACCGCCACGTGGGCGCTCAACACCCTGATTTCCCGCGGCAAAACCACCGACTGGATGGTGCACATGCTCGGTCAGGCCGCCGGCGCCTACACCGACGCCACGCACGGCATGACGCTCGCCGCGGTTTCCCTGCCGTATTACCGCCACATCCTGCCCTACGGCCTGCCCAAATTCGTCCGCTTCGCCAAAGAGGTCTGGGGCGTTTGCGCCGACGGCAAAACCGACGGACAGATCGCTGCCGAAGGTCTGGAAAAAATGGAAAACTGGATGAAGGCCCTCGGCGTTTCCCTCTCGCTGCGAGAGCTTGGCGCGACCGAGGACATGATCGAAGGCATGGCGGACGCCACGCTCATCCTCGACGGCGGCTATCACGTGCTCACCCGTGAGGAGATCGTCGAGATTTTTCGGCAAAGCCTGTAACTGAAGCATAAAAACAGCACCCCGAACCGTTTGATTCGAGGTGCTGTTTTTCGGCGTCGGAACGCGCCGGTATTTTTTATTACTGCTTCAGCCTTTTCAGCATTTCCGGCATGCCGTTTTTGACGGTGTCGTAAATGATCGTCAAATCGACGACGCCGTAATCGTGAACGATCCGATTCCGCATCCCCTTGATCGCCAGCCACGGAACCGACGGATGCGACGCTTTATAGGCTTCGGAGAGCTTTGCGTTATTCTCCGCGATCTGAATGATGCGGAACAGGATGGAATCCAGCAGCAGCTCATTTTGCTCCAGTTCGTTTTTTGTGATGCTTTCGGTGTGAGCGATCACAAATTCCAGATCCGCTATGATCTTGGCCAGATAGTAGCCGTCATGTTTCACGTTATCCGTAAATCTTCACCCCGTCCTTCAAAATTTCCCGCATCAGCGCCGGATTGTTCGGCAGTTGGTTGGCGTCCAGCAGATCGACCCTCTTTTTCAGCCGTTCGCGCAGCACTTCGATCAATTCATAAAACTTCAGCGCGTCGGCCGGTACGGAAACCAACAGATCAACGTCGCTTGTTTCGGTTTCTTTCCCCTTGGCATAAGAGCCGAACAGATAGCCGTATTCGACCCGGTAAGCCGGAAAGACTTCGCCGCAGACGGCTTTGATCTGATCGACCGTCAGGGTGCCGTGGGTCTCGTCGATCACACCGTATGCCTCAAGAGCGCGGCGGATCGCGTCAGCTTTGAGTGCGTTGATCTTCGATTCATCCGCCTCATACCGTTTATAAGAACGCAGCGAAACGCCGAGATACTCGGCGCATTTTTGCTGCGTCAACCCCTTGGACAGCCGCAGTTGTTTCAGTGACATTTTTCTCACCTCAAGCGTATTGTAACAAGCTGGCACCTTTTTGTCAACAAAAAGTGCCATTTTGGCACTATAATCATTTTTTAAGATGCCATACTGTCACTTGATTGTTCCGATAGCAGTGCCATTCCTGATGAACCACTGCTATTATTCCGTAAGCGGCTGCATTCATACCATCAGCCGACCGCTTATTTTCCCTCAATATGACGGCAAAAAACGCAGCACCCCGAACCGTTTGATTCGAGGTGCTGTTTTTCTTTACCGGAGTTCGAGCACGACCGTGGTGATGCTTTTTTCGGGCACGGTGATGTGCGTTTTGAGGCGGCCGTCGTAGGTTTGTTCAAGGGCGCGATCCCTGTCGGTGGTGTAGACCGCCAAATGCGTCGCCAAAACCGTCGGCAGCGTGACCTTTCGCTCTTCGCCTTCGTTGACGATCACGAGCACGGTCTTTCGCTCGGGCGTTTTGAACGCCGCAACGCTGAACGGGTAATATTTTGCGTCCGGCGCGTATTCGGTGATATTCGGTACGGCGGTCAGCGCCTTGGACCCCGGCGGAACAAATTTGGCAAAGTGGGCAAAGGCGGTGTAGCGCACGGTCGGCTCCACCGCGCTGTAATCGCTTTTGGTGGCGTAAAACAGCCCGTCGGAAAGGCGCCGCCCCTCGCCGTCGCGCCCCATGCCGTTCACGGCGACCCAGTTTGACCAGGAATTGCACCGCGCCAGATTGAAGTCGTTGGCCATCACGCGCGCCATGATCAGCGCGGCCTCCACGTCCGCCACGTCGTGCTTGCAGGGCAGCTCGCACCATTCGGTCATATCCACGCTGTGCCTGGCAAGCGTCTGACAGCGGCGGATGCCGAAGCGCAGCTTGCTGTCGGTGTCGGTGTCCGCCCAGTAGCTGTGATACGCCAGCGAGCCGATCTGGCTCATGGCGGTTTCGCTTGCCAGCAGCGCGTCAACGTAAGGCGTGTCGTGGTCGCCGATCTGCCCGCTTTCGGGCGTCTGAAGCTTCACGTCAAGCCCGCGCGCGGCAATGCCCTTGGCAAACAGCTCCATGAGTTTGACGACCTGCTCGGCGGAATAATGGCAGCCCTCCTGCCCGACCCAGTCGCCGCCCCAATCCCACTGGGGTTCATTGACGGGCGAAATGTATTTGACCGGCACTCCTTTGGAAAGGAAATATTCGGTGATCGTCAGAAAATAATCGACAAAATCCTGATAACGGCTTTCGTCCAGATTCGTCACGCCGCCGGACTGGCTGCCGGCGGGTTCGCCGTTGACGGTCATGGAATAATGCGGCGAATTGGCAAACAGCACGACCGTGTCGACGCAGCCGTAGGACAGCGCCTCAAACAGCATGGCCTGCGCGTTGGCGTCGCGCGTGAAATCGTATTCATATTTGCCGCTCGCCTCGTTGAAAACCAGAAAGCTCTCGGTGCGGCGGGACCGGTCGCCGATGCGGTTGTGCGCCGGATTGACGCCGCCGCCCACGTTGTAGCGGTAGATGTTCAGCCCCAGCCCTTCTTGGGAAAACAGCGCCTTGGCCAGATACGTCCGCTCGGTTTCGTCCTCGATCATCTGCGCCCACCAGCAGGCGGACGTGCCAAAGCCGGTCACGGTCTGTTCCGGCAGCGGAAAAAGAAAGATTTTCATAGTTGCTCCGAAAAAGCTGCTGATCGCCGTCAAGGCGGCCAGCAAGCCGGTGATGAATTTGAAGATTCGTTTTTGCATCGTTCGATCCTTATTTTTAATCGTCCGGCGCGTCAGGCGCCCCATTGGCATTGCGTTTGAAGCGGTAATACTCGTTGACCAGGTTCCGATAGCCCAGCGCCTTGGCGTCTTCATACGGGAAGGCAAACCGCCCCTTGGTGCGCTTGCCCGTGGCCAAAAAGCGGACGCACTCCATTTCATACCGGTCGATCTGACGCAGAGAGGCGTCCGTGTTGATCACGGGGAAGAACCAGCGCGCCCACGTCAGCTCGTTGCGGTGCGGGTTTTCAAAAAGCTTGGCGTTGAACCGCTTGAGGAACGCTCTGGCCGCGGCCGTGCCCGGCGCGCCTTTTTTGTCTGCCCAGCGTTTGAGTGCCCGCGCCTTGCGGCGCATTTTGGCCTTGAGCTTCTGAACGGAAACGTCGCTGACGTCGACGGTTTCGCCCGAAAAGGAAAAGCCCAGAAAATTCCACGTCTGCCCGGGCGCAAACACCTGCTCCTTTTCCGGATTGATCGTCAGTTTCTTCTCATCCAGAAAGCGCCTGATCTGCGCGCGGTACGCTTCCAATTGGTCCCGCGTTTCGGCAAAGACGATGATATCGTCGGAATAACGCAGATACAACACGCCGCGCTCCTCAAACGCCCGATCCATGTCGCAAAGATACAGGTTCGCCAGAAACGACGAGATCGGCGCGCCCGGAACGATGCCCTTGTCTTCCCGGATGATCTGCCCCTGCCAGAGCGCCTCCCGGTTTTCGAGAAGCTCTTTCAGAAAACGGTACAGGCGTTCGTCATCCGCCAGCGCCGCGTGAAGCATCGGCAGCAGCCGGGCGATATCGACCGACCGGAAATAATCGGAAATATCGGTTTTATACACGAACAGGCGCCCGGCGCAGTGACGGCGGCGCACGGTATCGACCGCATCCCGGACCGAAAGGCTGCTGCGAAAGGAATAGAGGTTGCCGGAAAACAGGCCGTCGTAATCGCGCAGCTGGTGCGCCAGAAATTTGAGCACGTAGTTTTCTTCGCGCGGATAGGTATAGACCGTGCGTTTTTTGCCGACCTCGGTTTTGTTCACCAGGCGCTTTTCCGGCAGGGGAAAGCGGCAGCCGCCAAGGATCTGTTCGACTGCGGGGCGATATTCCTCGGCCTCGATGAAGCGGCGCAGATCGGCCGCCTCCCGTTCCCGCAGGGTCCCCTGCTCCAGCTTGTGCCGATAAAAGTCGGCCCAGCACGCCGGGTCGGATAATCTGTCAAGTATACTCATAAGACAAAAAGAAAAAACAGAGAGAAATCATTTAACATCGCAAATTTGCGATACCAAACCGTACACAAACCGGCTGCCTGCAAAGCGCTGATCTGGTTTGTGCTGGGTTCCTCACAGGCGCAAAAGCGTTTCTCTCTGTTTTTTGTTAAGTTATGGAAGGTTCTTTTTGATGCGGTCGATCACATACGCCTCTTCGTTCGGGTAGCCCTTAAAGAAGCGGATATACGGGATGCGGTTCGCGTCCAGAATGCTGTAGGTGCCCCGGGCGATCATGGCGCGGGTCTGGTTCGGCTTCATCAGCAGCACGGCCAGCACCGGCTTGCCGCCGCGGCTGAACAGGTAGGCGATGGGGATGCAGGAGGGGTGCGCGCCGCTGTCCATCACGCGGGGATGAACGTTCTTTTCGATCGTGTACCCGGGGAATTTTTCGGGCAGAACGATCGTTTCAAAATATTCTTCGCCGGTGTCGTGCGAGGTGAAGGCTTCGCTCGTCAGATCGTAAGCTTTTGGTTCTTCGGCCTGCGGCGGCGTCGGCTGAACGGGTCGGCTCTGGGCGGCAGGCTTGCCTTCCGCCACCATTTGGGAAACCTTGCCCGCCATTTCTTCGGCGGCTTTGCCGAGGTTTTTGAACGTTTCATCGTTTTTCAGTTCGGTCGCCGTGCTTTTCAGGGTATCAGCCAGCTTGGAAAAAAGCCCCATCGTATCATCTCCTTTGATTGAAGTGTAGCATGGATGTTTCTTTTTGTCAACCACGCCGCAAGCCGCGTGCGCTTGATCCGCTCCGGTCAGTGAACGCTGACGTGATAAACGTAAGTGCTGATCAGCTTATCATAATCACAAAAATGGAACAGCGAGCCGTCGGGCAGCGGATAAACGCAGACGTCCTCCGCCTCGTTGTCATAATTCCGGATATAGCGGGTCATCGCCTCGGTCACGCAGCCGGTCTGCAGATCGACCGCCCACAGCACCTCGTCCGCGCTGTGCTTCACGTCGTAAGACAGGTACAGCGTGCCGTCATAGACCGAGCCGCCCTGCAGGCGGAACAGCTCCCGGTCGAGCTTGACCGAGCCGACGTATTCCATGGTTTTCAGATCATATTGATAAATTTCGGTCACGTTGTCAAAGCGCGAGGTGTAAAGCAGCCCGGCTTCTTCATCGACCGCGCACCACGGAATGCCGTCGCCGAAGCGTTCGCCGCTCAGGTCATAATAAGTGCCCGTGTATGCAAGCGTTTCGCAGTCATACAGCAAAATCAAGTCGTTCACGTAGCCGTCGCCCTCCACGGGGGCGTAGATCAAACCGCCCGCGCAGTCGATGCCGCCGATGTGGTCGCTGCCGTATCGCTCCTTGATTTCCTTCGGCAGCGCCATGGCCTTGAGCTTTTGCGGGCGCATGTTCAAATCAAACTTCGCCAGCCCCGTGAAGCCCACGCCGGTGAGCGAGCCGGAGGCGTAAAAATGCTCGCCGTCGCAGCAAAGCCCCTGCGCGCTGAACATGGACACGATCGGGTTGAGCCGGTCGGTTTTTATCAGCTCATAGCCGTCGGACACGGTCGCGGGCGCAAGCCCCGCCCAGTGCGTGATGATGAGAACGAGCGTTGTGAAAAAAAACGTGATCCTGTTCATATGATCCCTCCGCCGCAGTCTTTGTTCTTATTTGATTATATCAAGCCCGGCCAAACCCGTCAAGCCGTGAAAAGCCGAACGCGGCCTGCTTTTTGTTCATTTTCTTTCTTGACAGCGCCCGCGCTTGGGTCTATGATATGTGTTATCAGGAGGTAACTGTCATGTTCAAAAAAAGCTTATGCGTACTTCTTTCCCTCGTCCTTTTATTCGGCCTTTCCGGCGCGGCGCTGACGGCGGACGCGGCGGATATCACCCTGCGCTTCGGCAGCGACGGCAAATTCAAGATCGTCGTGTTCGCCGACTGTCAGGATGACGAGTCACCCTACCAGAAAATGATCGACTTTATGGATTTTGCCCTCACGGTCGAACAGCCGGATCTGGTGGTCTTCACGGGCGACAACGTCCACGTGAACACCATCGCCAAATTCCGCACCGGTTGCCGCAAGATCCTCGCGCCGATCAACGCGCATCAGGTGCCCTTCGCCTACACCTTCGGCAACCACGACGCGGATAAATATTCCAACTACGACACCGCCAAAGCGCAGATGCACGAGGTCTACATGGAATCGCCCTACTGCCTCACTTACGACGCGGCGCCCTCCACCACCGGCTTCGGCAACTGCAACATTCCCATCTACGCTTCCAGCGGCTCCGATATCGCGTTCAACCTTTGGATCATCGACTCCAACATGTACGCATCTGACGGCGGCTACGACAACGTACATCAGGATCAGCAGGACTGGATGGTGGCCACCAACAACGCGCTCACGGCTTCCGTCGGTCACAAGGTCAATTCCATGGTGTTCCAGCACATCGTCGTGCCCGAGGTCTACAACTGCCTGATCGAAAGCGAAGTCGGCACCAAGACCTACAACGGCAAAAAATACTTGCTCGGGCTCAATGATAACGCCGAAGGCTATTTGGGCGAATTCCCCTGCCCGCCCAACACCAACAGCGGCGAATTCACCACGCTCAAAAACATGGGCGGCGTGATCGGCATCGTCACGGGGCACGACCACGCCAACAGCTTTGTCGGCCACTGGCAGGGCATTGATTTCATCCAGATGCCCGGCATGACCTTTGAATCCTACGGTGACGACGCCTGCCGCGGCTACGGCGTGATCGAGCTGAATGAGAACAACACCAGCACCTATACCTCTCACACCGTGCGCTACACCGAACAGTTTGAGCGCCAGCTCGCCCTTTACCGCGGCACGAACGACCGGTATTACAGCATTCCGCAAACCGGCACCTACATCAGCGACCTCGCCGTCGGTTCCGACACTGACAAGAGCAAGGCGCTGTCTTCGCTCACGAACGACGGCTACACCCCCATCGACTACGACCTGAACAAGGGCGCGGGCGGCAACTACATCTACCTTGGCTACAAAACCACCACGAGCTACGCCGACGCACTGAAGGATATCCGCTTCTATTCCGATCCGGGCGACGCCTCCAATTTCTATTATGAGCTGAACATCAACGGAACCAACTGCGGCTATTACATGTACGGCAGCGACCTGAACAAGGAATCGGGCGGCGATTACATCTATTTCTTCGCCACCGACAACAGTGAGGCGGGCCCGCCGATCACGCAGATCAGCTTTGATGAAAACAGCGGCGGCGCCAACACCTGCGGCACGCTCCTGTCGCCCGGCACCCCCGCCGAGCTCAACAACGGCACCACCAAGCACCAGAACAACATTTATTGCCACACCGCCACCTCCGCGGTGGACGTAACGGCCGCTGCCAACAGCTTTCTGCCGTGCTTTGCGGCGGTGGACGCTTCCGATATCAGCGACCTGTCCCGCTACACCGCGGCCAGCCGCAGCGCGTTTGAGCCCGTTTATCAGCAGGCTTCCGCGCTCAACGCGGCTTTGACCGGTCAGCGAGCCACCACCCTCACCGCCGCGCAGATCGCGCAGCTCACGGCCGACCTTCCGGCCAAATGCGCCGGGCTCACCACGCAGCAAACGCGCGGCGGCTGCGTCAGCGCGGCCGGGCTCACGTTCAACGCGGCTGACAGCTTCAACAGCAGCTACGCTTCGGTTTCGATGACGCACAGCGCCGCCTTCCCCCACGCCGACAAGGTGGGAACGGGCTGCCATGTGACGCTCACCTACCCCGGCGGCACGACGACCTATGAAACGGTGCTGGTGGGCGACGTCAACGGCGACGGCTGGTATGACGGCACGGACGCGTATTACGTCAAGCTGGTCGCCTCGGGCCTGATCCCGCTCAGCGTTCTGAGCGAAGGGCAGAAGCTGGCGGCGGACAGCAACCACGACGGCGCGGTTGACAACAACGACGCTGCCCTGCTTGAACGCGCCGGTCTGCTGCGCGCGCAGATCGACCCCGACCTGTCGACGCAGGAGCTGGCCGCCAACGCGGTTTATCAGGAATATCTGAGCCTGATCGATCAGACGATCGTGGCGGAAACGAGCGCCGATGAACCGGTCACGGTGACCGCGCCCGAAGCGAACGCGAAGAACGCGATCAGCGCGCTGTGGCTGGTGATCGTCAGAGCGTTTACGATGGTCAAAAACTTCCTCGCGTCCGTGTTCTCCTTCTGACAAGCAACAAGTGAAAAGCGGCTGTTTCCGTTGCGGGAAGCAGCCGCTTTTTCGTGGCAATAACAGAGCCGCGTCGGTGTGACGCGGCTCTGTTTTGATTTGATTCGATTTGGTTCTTATTCTTCTTCGGCTGCCAGCTTGGCTTCTTCGATAACCTTCTTCTGAACGTCCATCGGAGCATCCTCATAGCGGGCGAATTCCAGCGTGAAGTAACCGCGGCCTGCGGTAACGGAACGAAGGATGGTGGAGAAGTTGCCCATTTCAGCCATGGGAACTTCCGCGACCAGCTCCTGCATCTTGGGTTCATCGGCTGCGCCCATGCCGAGCACACGGCCGCGGCGCTTGGTGATATCGCTCATGATGTCGCCGAGGTTGTCGTCGGGCATGTAGGCCTTGAGGGTGCCGATGGGTTCAAGGATGGTGGGAGCCGCTTCGGGGATGGCGGCCTTGAAGGCAAGGCTCGCGGCAGTCTTGAACGCCATTTCGGACGAGTCGACCGGGTGGTAGGAACCGTCGTGCAGCGCGGCTTTGATGCCGACCATCGGGTAACCGGCGATCAGACCCTTGGCGATGCATTCGCGCAGACCCTTTTCAACGGCCGGGAAGAAGTTCTTCGGCACGGCGCCGCCGACGACCTCGTCGGACGTGAACACGAAATCTTCTTCGCCCGCGTACGGCTCAAAGCGGATCCACACGTCGCCGAACTGGCCGTGGCCGCCGGACTGCTTCTTGTGGCGGCCCTGCTTGTCGACCGTTTTGCGGATGGTTTCACGGTAGGCGACCTTCGGAACGGTCAGGTCGATCTCAACGCCGAACTTGGTCTTCAGCTTGGTCTTGATCACGTCAAGGTGCTGTTCGCCCAGGCCGCTGATGACCTGCTCGCGGGTCTCTTTGTTGGTGTAGAAGTCGATGGTGGGGTCTTCTTCCATCAGACGGGTCAGACCGGCAGCAACCTTTTCTTCCTCACCCTTCTTATGAACGCTGACTGCCATGGACAGGCAGGGCTTGGGCGAATCGACCGGCGCAAGCACGATGTCGGTCTTGGGGGCGCGGAGCGTGTCGCCGGTTTTGGTGGCGGCCAGCTTGGTCACAACGCCGATGTCGCCCGCGGGGATGCAGGCGGTGTCTTCCTGTTTGCTGCCCTTGACAAAGATCAGCTTGCCCATGCGTTCCTGCTCTTCGGTGGTGGCGTTGATCGCCTGCACGTCGGGCGTGATCTTGCCGGAAATGACCTTGAAGAAGGACATTTTGCCCACGAACGGGTCGGCAACGGTTTTGAAGCAGATAGCGGCCAGCGGGCCGTTTTCGTCGCACTTGAGATCGCCTTCGCCGGCAAAGGAGGCGGCGTCGGGCGCGTAGTTGGCAATGGCGTCAAGCAGCATGTCGACCGCATCGGTCGTGTAGCCGGAGCAGGCGAACACGGGGTCGATCGCGCCGGTGGTGATGCCGGCCTTGAGGCCGTTGACGATCTCTTCGTGGGTAAATTCTTCGCCCTCGAAGAATTTTTCCATCAGATCGTCGTCGGCGGAAGCGACTGCCTCGTTGAAGGCGTCCTTCATTTCGGCCACGGTGTCGTCCTCGGGCATGGCGACCTCGGAGGCCTTGCCGTTCTGGTAGGCAAACGCCTTGCCGGTGGCGAAGTTGACGAAGCAGTCGACCTTGTCGCCGTTCATGTGCGGAATGATGACCGGGCAGATGCTCGGGCCCACGGCGTCTTTCAGTGCCTGGAGCGTTTTATAGAAATCGGCGTTTTCCGCGTCGACTCTGGTCACGGCGAACAGCTTGGCGATGCCGCGTTTTTTGGCGGCCTTGTAGGCTTTTTCAGCGCCCACGTCGTAGCTTTCGGAACCGGCTGCCAGCACGATCAGCGCAGCCTCAGCCGCGCGGATGCCCTCGGCAACGCCGCCGGCAAAGTCGAACATGCCGGGGGTGTCAAGCAGGTTGATCTTGGTGTTTTTCCATTCGATCGGAGCTATCGCCGTGGAAACGGAAGCAACTCTTCTTTTTTCTTCGGCGTCGAAATCCATCACGGTGTTGCCGTCAGCCACGCGGCCCAGGCGCTCGGTCGCCTTGCCGACGTAAAGCATCGCCTCGGCCAGGGTGGTTTTGCCCCTGCCGCCGTGACCCGCCAGCGCGATGTTGCGGATATCCTTTGCGTTATATTGTTTCATGTTTGTTCCTCCTTGAGATTTGTCCGCTCTGCGAAAAATCTGATTTATGGCGCCCTTTGCGACATATTAGTTGAAGTATAACACATCACTATTGCAATTTCAACTGTTTTTCTTGAAATTGTCAGCGTCTTTTGGGCGGTTCAACTGAATTTTTCGGCCTGCGCCGCCGCTGAAATTTCGTTTGTATTTTGATGCAGAGGATGGTATAATATAAAGAACACAAAAGAACTGTCGAAATGAGAGATGGACTATGGGCAAAACACTGGTGCTGGCCGAAAAGCCGTCGGTCGCCCGCGATCTGGCGCGGGTGCTCGGCTGCAAGCGCAGCGGCAACGGCTGTCTGATCGGCGACAAATACATCGTGACCTGGGCGCTGGGTCATCTGGTGACGCTGGCCGACCCGGAGCTTTATGATAAAAAATACACGACGTGGCGGCTGGAGGATCTGCCGATGCTGCCGCAGAAGATGCAGCTGGTGGTCATCAAACAAACGTCGAAGCAGTTCGGCGCGGTCAGCCAGCTCATGCGCAGCCCCGAGGTCGACAGCCTCGTCATCGCCACCGACGCCGGGCGCGAGGGCGAGCTGGTGGCGCGGTGGATCATGCAAAAAGCCGGCTGGCGCAAGCCGACCAGGCGGCTGTGGATCTCGTCCCAGACCGACAAGGCGATCAAAGAGGGCTTTGCCTCGCTCAAGCCCGCCGCGCAGTACGACAACCTCTACCGCTCCGCGCAGGCACGGGCGCAGGCGGACTGGCTCGTGGGGCTCAACGTCACCCGCGCGCTCACCTGCAAGCACAACGCCCAGCTTTCCGCCGGGCGCGTGCAGACCCCGACGCTGGCGCTGATCGTCAAACGCGAGGAAGAGATCGCCAGATTCGTGCCCAAAGAATATTACACCGTCACCGCGCAGTTCGACGGCTTCAACGGGCTTTACAAAAATAGCAAGCTGCAAAGCGCGTTCAGCGACAAGGCGCAGGCGGAACAGCTGGCCGCCGCGGTCCGGGGCAAGCGCGCCGTGCTCACGCAGGTCAAAAAGGAATACCGCCACGTGGCGCCGCCCGCCGCCTACGATCTGACGGAGCTGCAGCGCGACGCCAACAAAAAATACGCCTATTCCGCCAAGCAGACGCTTGCGCTCATGCAGAGCCTTTACGAAACGCATAAGCTGCTCACCTATCCCCGCACGGATTCCCGCTACATCACCAAAGACGTGGCCGCCACGCTCGGCGAACGGCTCAAGGCCATCTGCATCGGCCCTTACAAAGCGGCCGCGGGGGAATTGCTGCGCAGGCGCCCGCTCAACACCAAATACATCGTCAACGACGCGAAGGTGACCGACCACCACGCCATCATCCCCACCGAGCAGTACGTTGACCTGAACGCGCTCACGCACGAGGAACGGAACATTTACGATCTGGTGGTCAGACGCTTTCTGGCCGTGCTGGGCGACCCGTTTGAATACGAAGAAGTGAAGCTCACCGTTACGGTGGACGGCAAAAATTTTTACGCCAAGGGAAAGACCGTGAAGAACGCCGGTTGGAAGGCAAACTACGGCATGGCCGAGGACGACGAGGGCGAGGAGGAGCGCAGCCAGACGCTGCCGCCCCTGCGCCAGGGCATGACGATGACGGTGCTCAGCGCCGCCGTGAAAGCGGCCAAAACCAAGCCCCCCGCGCGCTACACCGAAGCGACCCTGCTCACAGCCATGGAAAACCCCTCCGGCCAGATCAGTGACAGCCGCTTGAAATCCGTCAT
>CAMJHI010000032.1 GCA_946405475.1 uncultured Clostridia bacterium | reverse complement strand
TGATCACGGGCGAGAGCCTGGGGCAGGTGGCCAGCCAGACCATGGGCGCCATGGCCTGCACCGAAGACGCCGCCGACATGCTTGTCTTCCGCCCGCTCATCGGCATGGATAAAGACGAGATCATCAGAATTGCCAATAAGATCGAAACCTTCGGCATTTCCATTTTACCGTTTGAAGACTGCTGCACGGTGTTCACCCCCAAGCATCCGCGCACGCGGCCGAAGCTGCCCGACGTGATCGCCGAGGAGCAGAAGCTGCCGTGCGACGAGCTCATTGCCCGCGCGGTCGAACAAACGAAAGAACTGACCATTACCTGAAACGGGATCAAATAGCATGAACTGTGAAATCATCTGTGTCGGAACCGAGATTTTGCTCGGCGACATTCTCAACACCAACACACAATACCTGTCGCAGCAAATGGCCGCGCTGGGCTTCAACGTGCTGCACCAGTGCGTGGTGGGCGACAACGCCGCGCGGCTGGCGGAGCAGCTCAACGAATCGCTCAGCCGCAGCGAGCTGGTGCTGCTCACCGGCGGGCTGGGCCCCACGGCGGACGACATCACCAAGGAAGTCTGCTGCGAGGTCATGGGCGCCGAGCTGGTTTTGGATGAAGAGGAACTGGAAAAGATCCGCCGCTATTTTGAAAAGCGCGGCCGCGTGATGGTGGAAGAAAACAAAAAGCAGGCGCTCGTGCCGCAAAACGGCGTGGTGTTCGCCAACCATCACGGCACCGCGCCCGGCTGCGCCGTGGAACAAAACGGGCGCTGGGCGGTTTTGCTGCCCGGCCCGCCGCGCGAAATGCGGCCGATGTTTGAGGGTCAGGTGAAGCCGTGGCTCGCGCAGCGATCCGACAGCGTCATTTTTTCGCGCATGGTGCGCACCTTCGGCATCGGTGAATCCGCCATGGCCTCGGCCGTGCGCGACCTGCTCGACGGGGTCAACCCCACCGTCGCCCCCTACGCCAAGGACGGTGAAGCCCTGCTGCGCGTGACCGCCAAGGCGCAAACGTGTGAACAGGCGGCGCGGATGTGCGATGAAACCATTGAAAAGATCCGGGAAAAACTCGGAAGCTATATCTACGGCGTCGACGTCAGCGGGCTGGAATATGCCGTCGTGGAGCAGCTCAGAAGGGCGGGGCAGAAGATTTCCTTTGCCGAAAGCTGCACCGGCGGGCTGATCGCCAAGCGGCTCACGGACGTACCCGGCGCGTCGGCCGTGTTTGAATGCGGCGTCGTGTCCTACGCGAACGAAGTCAAGAAAAACCTGCTCGGCGTGAAGCCGGAAACCATTGAGCAGTTTACCGAGGTCAGCCGGGAATGCGCCGCCGAAATGGCGCAGGGCGTGCGCCGCCTCTCGGGCGCGGATTACGGCGTGAGCGTGACGGGCTTTGCCGGCCCCGACTCCGCGCCGGACGGCAGACCCGCCGGGCTGATCTACGTGGGTGTCAGCAGCGAACACGGCACCGCCGTGCGCGAGGTAAACACCGGCCGCGGCGGCGAGGGCAGCCGCGATTATAACCGCACCGTTGCCGCGTCGAACGCACTGCATCTGGCGCTGGAGGAAATGCGCCGATAATTATCGTTGATCCCCGTTTTTTTAACCGAAAGGATGGAAATAAAAGCGTGAGGAACAAACCTGACAACGAAAACCAAAGAATTACCATGCCGGACGACGGCTCGGCGGAAACCTCGGTCGATTTCCCCGATCCGGTCAGCCGCAGCTTTGCGTTTGACGACGCCTTTTTTGAGCAGAACGGCGATGATCCCGGTCACTCTGCGCCCGCCGCCCCGGAGGAAGAGATCGAGCTGGCTTATGGCCCCGGCTCGGTCGATGCTGCGCCGCAGGAGGGAGCGGATCCGTTTGCCGATCTGGTCGATTCCATCAACGCGGAGCTTTCGCACATGGAAACGGCGGACAGCGTGCCCAAAGCGGCACAGCCGCAGGCAGCCGAACCGCCGCAGCCATTCAGAAGCAAAAACACCGTGACCTACGATGAATTCCGCGCCCGCTTCACGTCGACGGAGCCGCCCGAAGAACCCGCGGCAAAGCCTGAGCCGGTCGCGGAGGATTTTGCGCTGCACGGTGAGCTGGAGCTGGGCGATGAAGGCGACCTGATGGAAGAGGAGCTGCTTTCGGAGCAGGAGGAACAGGCCGAAACGCTCGTTTCGGCCGCCGACCTGAATATCCGCCTCGACACGGAGGATGAAGAGGAAAACGAGCTGCTGCAGCAGCCCTCCGTGCCCGCCGAAGACGACGCGGACGGCGTCGGGCTCGATTTGCGGGAAACGGCCATCAATCAACCCGCCGCGCATTTTGAAGAAGGCGAGGAGCCGCCGGAGCTGACGGCGCCCTACAGCCCGCCCAAGGGCAACTTTTTCACCCGCAACCTCATCCCCGCCAAGGGCGATTCGGCGCCGGAGATCATTCGCAAGATCATCATGATCATCGCCGTGCTGGCGGCGATCGGCTCGGCCGGTTATCTGTTCAACGATTACGTCATCACCCCCTACCGCACCGCCAACCAGATCGACCAGCTCAGCGAAATGATCGACGAGGAAAACACCGACGTGATCGAGGCGGACGATAACACGCTCCGGAAAGAGTATCCGGGCGTGACGTTCCCCGAGGGCATGATGGAAAAATACGCCTCGCTCTATGCCCGCAACCCCGATTTTGTGGGCTGGCTGAGCATTGACGCGCTGGATATTTCGCTGCCGGTGGTGCAGGGCGAAAACAACGAACAATACCTGAAGACCGACTTTGACGGCAAAAAGAACAAATACGGCTCGCTGTTCGTCAACTCCTACAACAACATGAAGAGCCTTGACATGAACACCACCATCTTCGGTCACAACATGAAGGACTCGAAGATGCTGGGCAATCTGGTTTATTACCGCACCCCCAAGGGCTACCTCAAGGCGCCGCTGATCGAGTTCAACACGCTTTACCACAACTACAAGTGGAAGATCTTCGCCGTGATGCTCACCAACGGCGAAAAAGAGCAGGATAACGGCTACCTGTTCAACTACATGTTCGCCAACCTCAGCAGTGAAGAGGTGCTGGACAGCTATCTGGGCGAGATCAAGCAGCGTTCGCTTTATTACCCCGAGGTCGACATCGCGCTGAGCGATAAATTTCTCACCATTTCCACCTGCGTTTACGATTTTGACGAGGCGCGCCTCATCATTCTCGCGCGCATGGTGCGCCCGGGCGAAAGCACGGCGGTGAGCGGCCGCGTCTACGGCAATGAAAACCCCCGCTATCCTCAGGCCTATTACGACAATCTCAAGCTGGTCAATCCCTATGCCGACGAGGAACTGTGGTATCCGGAATAAAAAGGAAGAAGAGGAGAAAAGAACATGAACATCAGTCTTATTGCACTGAACATCAGCGGCGCCGAAGCGGCGCAGGCCGCGGCCGACCGGCTGAAGGAGCTGTTTTCGGCCTACGGCGAATGTGACTTTCAGCTTTGCGGCGCCATGCAGCAGGTGTCCGCGGCGCTCAACCACGCGTTTTCCAAGTCGGAGCTGATCGTGGTGGGCGCGGAACCGTCGGTGTTTGCCAAGACCAAGCTGGCCGTGCTGCGCGCTATGCGCATCAAAACCGAACTGAACGCAGCCGTCGTCGAACGGTTCAAGGAGGCCGCCCCCGAGCTTGACAGCCAGCGCATCGCCATGCACGCCGCCGTGCCGGTGGGTGCGGCCGTGTTCCTGAGCAAAACCGGCTTCTGCTCCGGCTTTGCCACCCGTTCGGGGCATCAGATCTTTCTCATGCTGCCGCTCGACACAGCCGCGGCGGAAGCCATGATGCCGGACGGCGTGATCCCGTACCTGAAAGAAAACGGCATCGAAGAAATCGAAATCGAAGAACCGAAGCCGCCGGTCGAGCTGCCGCAGCTTGAAACGCTGCGCGCCATGGGCAAAAAGGTTTATTTTGCCGCCGCGCCGGTGATGGATCGGTTCCGCGAGCTTTACGGCAGCGGCAACGAAGACGTGTTCGTGTTTGACAGCTATGCCGCCCAGCGCAACGGCGAATCGCCCAAGAGCTATCTGGCCGATCTGTCGCGCTACGCGATCCCGGCGGGCGAAACCAACGCCTTCGGCGCGGCGATCTCCAACGTGTTCACGGGCGTGTCGCAAAGCGGCGAGCAGCGCTACAACGTCTACATCGCCCTGTCCGACGGGTCCTCCTCCCGCGTCATCCGCTTCCTTTCTCAGCCGGAGGAAACGCCGGAAGAGCTGATCGAGGCCGCCTACGGCATGCTGCTGGATATGATCGAGGAAAAATGCCGCGACGAGCAGGACGGCCTTGCGGAAGACGGTGAAGAGGATGAGCCGATCATTGTGGAGCCGGAAACGAAGGGGCAGAAAACGGCGCGCAAAAACAACGCCGTTGCGGCGATCGTTTTCACCGTGCTGGCCGTGCTCATCGCGCTGGCGGTGATCCTGTTCTTCCATGGCGTGGGCAACGCCAAAACCAACCGCGTCGAAGCCGGTCAGCTGCTGCAGAGCAACGCCGAGCAGCGCGCGGAACAGGAAACGGAAAACGATGAGGATATCGCCTCCTGGTTCGGCCGCGCGATCACCGAAGAAAACACGGAAGGCGAAAGCGTTTCCGCCGAAGAAACCGAAACGACTGTGGGGTAAACGGCTATGACGGAACTGAAAATCGTTTCTTCTCTTGAAAAAATATTCGCAAAGGGCAGCGGTGACTTTTATGAAGTCGCCGCCCTTTCCATGCTGCGCGGCGAACGGCTCAACGTTCAATTCGCCCTGCGCGGCGACGAAGCGGTGCGCGTGACGGTCGACGGCGGCGAAGCGCTGAAGGCGTCGCTGTTCAACGTGCGCGCCGTGCCGACGCAATTGCCTTATTATGAAGACCATGACGACGATGTGCTCTATTCAGATGACGGCACCTACCCCGACGTGCTGGCGCCGATGGAAAACGGCGCGGTCGACGCCGTGCCCGGCGACTGGGCGGGCGTGTGGTGCGAGCTTGAGAGCCGAACGGCGGGCAAGCATCCGCTGACCGTTTGCGTTTATAACGAACAAAACGAGCCGGTCGCGCAAAAAACGCTGACCGTCAGGGTGCTGCCGGTCGATCTGCCGGAGCAGACGCTCATGTGCACCCACTGGTTCCACTGTGACTGCCTGGCCACTTGGTACGGCGTTGAGCCGCTGAGCGAGGAGCACTGGACGATCATCGAAAACTTCGTCCGCGCGGCGGTGCGCCACGGCATCAACTTTTTGCTTACGCCCCTGTTCACGCCGCCGCTGGATACCGCTGTGGGCGGGGAGCGCCCGACGGTGCAGCTCGTGGACGTGACCGTGAACGCCGACGGCAGCTATACCTTCGGCTTTGACAAGCTGCGCCGCTGGTTCACGATGGCCGGACGCTGCGGCGTGAAATATTTTGAAATGTCCCATCTGTTCACCCAGTGGGGCGCCGCGCACGCGCCCAAGATCGTGGACGTCAACGGCAAAAAGCTCTTCGGCTGGAAAACGCCCGCCGGCGGCAAAGCTTACCGTGAATTTCTGACCGCGTTCGCCGCCGCGCTCAAGCCCGTGCTTGACGAAGAGGGCGTGACGGAGCTTTGCTATTTCCACGTGTCGGACGAGCCGGGCATGAGCAGCTTTCGCTCCTACGCCAAAGCCAGCCGCCTGGTCGGCAGCCTGTTTGAGGGCTTCCACCGCATCGACGCGCTGAGCAAATATGATTTTTACCAAAAAGGGCTGGTGTCGCTGCCGGTGCCGTGCCTGAACCATCTGGACGATTTTGCCGGCAAGGTCGACAAGCTCTGGACGTATTACTGCTGCGGGCCGTACCGCGATTCGCCCAACCGCTTCATCGCCATGCCGTCCTACCGCAACCGCGCGCTGGGGCAGGTGCTGTTCAAATATGACTGCGTCGGCTTTTTGCAGTGGGGCTATAATTTCTGGTATTCCGTGGGGTCGAAGCACCCCATCGACCCGTTCCACAACACGGGCGAGGAGGAAGCCTTCCCCGCGGGCGACGCCTATGTGGTCTACCCCGGCGAAAACGGCGAGCCGCTGATTTCGCTGCGGTTCAAGGTGTTTTACGACGGACTGCAGGATCTGGCGGCGCTGAAGCTGATCGAAGCGAAGGACGGGCACGAAAAAACCGTCGCGCTGCTCGAGCACGACATGAGCGCGCCGCTCACCGCCTCTTATTATGAAAAGGGGATCGGCTGGATGATGAACAAGCGCGAAGAGATCAACGCCCGCATCGCCGAATTATACGCCTGAACCGAAAATAAGCGGAAGGGATTGCCATGACTTATCAGGACGCGGTGAAACGCTACGCCGCTCAGCCCACCGATGAAACACTGCGGGCCGCCGCCAAGGCGCTCTGCGGCGAAATGACCCAAAAGGAAAAGCTGCGCCTGCTCTCCGGCCGGCAGTTCTTTTTGCGCAACGGCTTCGACCTGATCACCAAGGGGCAGAAATACAACTGCCGCCCGTGTCTGGCCGGGGGCGTGAAACGGCTCGGGATCCCGCCGGTCGCGTTTTCCGACGGGCCGCGGGGCGTCGTGATGGGCAACAGCACCTGCTTCCCCGTGCCCATGGCGCGGGGCGCGGCGTTTGACGACGAACTGGAATATGAGATCGGCTCCGCCATGGCCGACGAGGTCGCGGCGCAGGGCGGCAACTATTTTGCGGGCATCTGCATCAACCTGCTGCGCAACCCGCGCTGGGGCCGGGCGCAGGAAACCTACGGCGAAGACCCGTTCCTGCTGGGCAGAATGGGCGCGGCGCTGACCAAAGCGGTGCAGGCCAGGGGCGTGATCGCCTGCCCGAAGCACTTTGCCGTGAACAGCATCGAAAACATCCGCTTTGACGTGAACGTGGAAGCGGACGATCAGACGCTGCACGAGGTATATCTGCCGCATTTCAAGGCCTGCGTCGACGCGGGCGCCATGTCGATCATGGGCGCCTACAATCTGTTCCGCGGCGATCACTGCTGCGAGAGCAGGACTCTTTTTAAGGATATTCTGCGCGGTCAGTGGGGCTTTACGGGCTTCACGATCTCCGATTTTCTCATGGGCGTGCGCAACGCGCCCAAGGCCCTCAAGGCAGGGCTGAATATTGAAATGCCGCAAAAAATGCGCTATGCGGCGCTGCCGTCGGCGCTCAGACGCGGCAAAATCTCCCAGCAGGACGTTGACGCGAGCGTGCAAAGCGTTTTGCGCGCGCTGATCAAGATCACGCCCCGTCTGAAACCGACGCCCAAAACCGTCGTCGCCTGCCAAAAGCACACGGCGCTGGCCAGACGGGCGGCGGCCGAGGGCACGGTGCTGCTCAAAAACGACGGGCTTCTGCCGCTGCGCACCGGGCAAAAAGTGGCTGTGATCGGCCGCTACGCCGACAAGATCAACGTGGGCGACCACGGCTCCAGCTCCGTGTTCGCGCCGTACACCGTCACGCCTTACGAGGGGCTGTGCCGCGTGTTCGGCAAAGAAAACGTCGTGCTCTGTCCGGGCACGGATTTCAGCGCAAACAGGCAGGCCGTCGCCGCGTGCGACGCCGTGCTTGTGTGCGTGGGCAGCGATTACAAGCAGGAGGGCGAAAACCTCGCTAACTTTTCCAAAAGCGACAAGACCACGCAAAAGGCCATGGGCGGCGACCGCTTTTCGCTGCGCATTCCCGCCGATGAGGTCAAGCTCATCCGCGCCGCGGCCAAGGCGTTTGACAAGGTGATCGTCAACATCATCGGCGGCAGCGCCTATATCATTGAAGAATGGAAGGACGAGGTGAACGCGATCCTCCACTCGTTCTACGGCGGCATGGAGGGCAGCCATGCGCTGGCCGAAATTTTGGCCGGGCAGATCAACCCCTCGGGTCACCTGCCGTTCACCATGGCGAAGGACGAGAACGACTACCCCGATTTTCTGTTCCCGAGCGCCAAAACGAGAACCATCGTCTACGGCCGTTACCACGGCTACACGCTGCTGCAAAAGGAGCAGAAAACAGCGGCCTTCCCCTTCGGCTTCGGCCTGTCTTACACGACGTTCGCTTATGCGAATGCCGCGGCGAAGGACGCGGGCGACTGCGTTGAGATTTCGCTGAGCGTCACCAACACGGGCAACCGCGACGGCAAGACCGTGGTGCAGGTGTACGCCGCCGACGCGCAGGACCCGATCCGGCGGCTCAAGGGCTTTCGCAAAGCTTTCGTCAAGGCGGGCGAAACCGTGCGTGTCACCGTCGCCGTGAACAAAAACGATTTGAAGCATTACGACCCCGAACAAAAAGCGTGGGTTCCGGCCGCCGACGTCGCCTTTTTCGTCGGTCAGCACAGCGAGGACGTCACGGCTGTGAAGCTGTGAGCGTTCCCCTATACCATCGCAAACAAACACAGCCCGACTGGTCGATCCAGCCGGGCTGTACTATTTGATTACGATCCTTTTATAAATCTACCTTTTCAAAGGCTTTTTCCGCGCTTCTTTCCGCGGCAAAGGTGAGCAGGGCGAACAGTCCCGCGCCCGCCGCGAGGCAGGCGACCTGAAGACCGGGCCGGTCAAAGCCGAACGCGTTGGCGGCCGACAGGGCGGGGATGAAGTGCAGCGCTTCGCCGACGGCAACGATCAGAAACGCGAGCACGCCGAACGTGAGGAACGGCTTCATCAGCCCGCCGCCCGTTTTGAAAAACCCGCGCACGAACACCGCGTTGAAGCAGCCGTAGATCAGCAGCAGAAAGCCGAGGTAAACGAAATTGGCGTTCATCAGGGCGTTCTGGCGGTAGACCGCCGCATCCTTCAGCGCAGTCATGCGCACGAGCGTGCAGGCGGCCGAAACGGCAAACGCCGTCAGCTCGATGAACGCGCAGAAAAGCATGCGCCCCTTCACCGCGTCCGCCTTACGGATGGGCAGCAGCGCGGTGTAAAGCAGGTCGTTCGCCTCCCGCGCGGTCTGAAACGATTGGAACAGCCCGAGGCAGACGAAAAACGCGGTGAGCAAAATCGGGTAGCCGGGCAGCAGCGCCATGAACCCGAAGGCGAGGAAGAAATAAGTCAGCGGCAGTGCGGCAAGCCGGCATTCTTTTTTCAATAAGTTTTTCATGTTGCTTTCCGCTCCTTTTCCAGCCGCAGGATCGTTTCCTCCAGCGTTTCATTTTCGCGGGCGTGTTTTTCAACGAATGCCTCTTTCGGCAGCGCGTCCACGATCCGGCCGCGGCTGATGAAAATGATATCGTCGGCGCATTTTTCCAGATCGGATGTGATGTGGGTGGAAAACAGCACCGCCACGCCCCGCTTTTTCAGTTCGCCGAACACGTCGAGCAGCTCGTCGCGCGCAAACGGGTCCAGCCCGCTCGTCGGCTCATCCAGAATCAGGATTTCCGCGCCGTGCGCGAGCGCGAGCAGCAAATTGAATTTGACCTTCATGCCCTCGGACAGTTCGCGCGGGCGCTTGCTTTCCTCCAGCTCGAACAATTCACGATACGTGTGATAATCCGCGTCGCTCCAGGTCGGATAGAATGCTTTTGTCACGTCAACGATCTCGCGGATGGTTTTTTTCGGGTAATAGTTGACCGCGCCGGTGGAATAGCCGATGCGCTGCTTGATCGCCGCTTCGTTGCCGATCAGCGGCAGCCCAAAATAGCTGATCTCGCCCGCGTTGGGGTGGATGAGGTTGAGCATGGCCTTGATGGTGGTGGTTTTGCCCGCGCCGTTGCGGCCGATGAACCCCGCGATGCGCCCCGCCTCAAGAGAGAACGAAACCGAATCGAGCGTGAACGACGGGTAGATCTTGGTCAGGTCTTTGACGGTAACAAGGCTCATGTTTCTTCCCCCCCGAACGCCGCCTGATACAGCGCGCCGTAGTTTTCTTTGCGCACAATGGCGATGCCCCTGTTTTTGTCGCCCAACAGCAGCAGCGTGTCGCCCGGCTTGATGTCGAACACTTCGCGCGCCTGCTTCGGGATCACGATCTGCCCTTTTTCACCCACGGTCGCCGTCCAGGCGAACCGATCGGCCGGTTTTTTCATGGTAAACACCCCTCTTTTGAATTATGAATTAAGAATTATGAATTAGGAATTATTGCTGGTGAGGGGTGAGGTCAGCACATCGGTAAGTCGGCAGTGTCAGCACATCGGTAAGCCAGTAGAAAGTGCACCCGGCCTCGTTAAGGTGGAGATCGACACAATTTCGCCTTTCGCATTAGCTTGCGGCACGCAAGAATGCGTGCCCTACAACATGAACCGTACAACGATCAATACCGTCGAGCGCTGAGCATTTTTTATTGTGCTGAAAAAATGATCTGTCACTGCCGTCTTATCCGTAGGGCAAGCATTCATGCTTGCCGCGGGCGAAGAAGACTGCTTCGTCTGTGAGCAAACGGTCGGTTAAATAAGATACGATCGGAGCGAAGCGACCCGCCACTTCGCCTTATTGAGCTGATAGCAGATAGCGACCTGTCGGCTGCCTTTCATTCCTCATTCATCATTCCCAATTCATCATTCATTTCTCCTTTCGCCTTCCGCATTATCAAAGCAAATAGCCGATAGCAATAATTCATAATTCCTAATTCATAATTCCTAATTCATTTCGCATTGAATCAGTATGATTTGTATAACAAATTATACCACCAATCGGGCATTTGTCAAGAGAATCAATGAATAAAATAAAAAAAGCTTGACAGCGGCGGCTTCTTCTGTTATACTTCCAATTTGCCGCACGAGTTTAAGCGGCGATCCTTGCCTCGCGGCTGAAGCGAGGCCAAAGTCCATAAGGAGGTGCAAACAATGTCAGCAAGCTACAACTACGAGATCATGTTGGTTTTCTCGGTTAAGGACGGCGACGAAGGCGCGAACGCCCTTCTCGAAAAGTTCAAAGGCATGATCGAAGCGAACGGCACGGTCGACAATGTTGATGTGTGGGGTAAGCGCAAGCTCGAATACCTCATCAACGACGAGCCCGAAGGGTTCTACGTTGTCATCAATTACCAGAGCGCGCCCGAGTTCCAGGCGGAACTTGACCGTGTGCTCAAGATCACCGACGGCGTGCTTCGCTCCATGATCATCCGCAAGTGAGTGGGAGGAAATTGCAATGATTAACTGTGCAGTTTTAATGGGTCGCCTCGTGGGTGATCCCGAGCTCCGCACCACCACGAACGGAACGTCCGTCACCAGCTTCCGCATCGCGGTCGACCGCAACTTTGTCCGTCAGGGCGAAGAACGTCAGGCTGATTTCATCGACATCGTCGCCTGGCGTCAGACGGCCGAATTTGTCACCCGTTATTTCCACAAGGGTTCGATGATCGCCGTTCAGGGCAGCATCCAGACCCGGAATTACGAAGACAAAAACGGCAACAAGCGCACCGCCGTTGAAGTGGTGGCCGACAACGTCAGCTTCTGCGGCTCCAAGGCCGAAAGCGGCACCGCCGGCGCCCCTGCCGCGCGCGCTGCTGCCCCCGCCCCCGCCGCTCCCGCGGTTTCTTACGCCTCCGGCTCCACCGGCGACTTTGAAACCATCGACGACGATGACGAACTGCTTCCGTTTTAACCGAACACCCCAAAAATAATACAGGAGGAAACCAAACATGGCATACGAAAAGAATGACAGACGCGGCGGCAGAAAAGGCCGTAAAAAAGTCTGCATGTTCTGCGTTGACAAAGTCGACTATATCGATTATAAAGACGTCAGCAAGCTTCGCCGCTTCACCAGCGAAAGAGCGAAGATCCTGCCCCGCCGCGTGACCGGCACTTGCGCCAGACATCAGCGCGAGCTCACCACCGCCATCAAGCGCGCTCGCTACGTTGCTCTGCTGCCCTACACCAGCGACTGATCAGAATTTTTACCGAAGGAGGCTCCTCCAACAAGGCGCCTTCTTCCTTTTTATTCCGGCGAACGATTCCGAAAAAGAAGAAAGGAAACCGGTTATGGCAACTGAAACCACCAAACAATACGCGGAAGAAGCCTATGACATCGTCTGCCACGCGGCCAACGAGATCGGCTCGCGCCTGCCCGGCAGCGACGGCGAAAAGGAATATGCCGATTATATGGGCGGCAAGCTCAAAGAGATCGGCATTGAACCGGTGAAGGAAGAGTTTGCGGTGTCGCCCCGCTCCTCCATCGGCGGTCTGCCCTATGCCGGCCGGCTGGGCATCGTGCTCAGCGCGCTCATTTATCTGGCGCTGAACATTCACACGCTGTGGTTCGGCATGGCGCTGGCAGGCGTCGCCGGCGTGGTCTGGCTCATCTGCAGCGTGTTCCTTTACAAAACCTGGTTCGACATGTTTTTCAAGCAGGAGATCTCGCAGAACGTCTACGGCGAGCTGCTGCCGCCCGACGGCAAATATGATTACACCGTCATCCTTTCCGGCCACACCGACACAAGCTGGAACTGGCGGCATTCCGAGCATGCCTATCGCTATCGGCACAAGCCGATCCTCGGCATTCTCGCCACTTACGGCAAGGTCGGCTTCGGCGCCGTCTGCTTTTTCTTCACGGTCGCCGTCACGGTGACGATGGCCGCGATCTATCTCGGCTCTTACCTCCACCTGCCGCTTGCCCAGCAGATACTGGCCAGCGCGTCGTTCCGCGCTTTTCGCGGTTCTCTGCTCGTTCTGCCCTTCATCACGGCGATCGGCTGCGCGTTTGTCGCCATGTGGGGCGACGCCGACCCGCGCAACGCCTCCCGCGGCGCGATGGATAACGCCACCGGCTGCGCGCTGAGCTATGAGATCATCAAATATTTCAAAGAGCATCCCGACAAAATGCCCAAAAACTGCCGGATCGTCGATTTGAACTGCGGCAGCGAGGAGGCCGGGCTGCGCGGCTCCATGGCTTTTGCGCGCGAACATAAAAACGACGACCTGATCCAAAACGCCTGGCACATCAACATCGACTCCGTCGCTGACGCGGATTATTTTGAAGTGGTCATTCAGGACGACTGGCAGATGACCCGCTTCGACAGGGATCTGGAGCAGATGTTCAAGGACACGTTCAAAGAGCTGGGCATCGAGAGCAAATCCGGCGGCTGCATCCACAACCCCGTGGGCGGGTGCGACAGCACGCCGATGACAAGGGCGGGCGTCAAATCCGTCACCTTCGCCGCGCAGAACCCGATGCTGACCTATTACTACCACACCTGGCACGACACGCCCGAACGCTTTTCCGCCGAAACCGTCGGCACGGGCTTTGACGTGCTGCTCAGCGTGATCGACAAGATCGGCAAGTTTGAAGAAAACAAAGCCTGATTTCATTTTGCCGCACGTCGCCGCACAGATCACACGGTCTGTGCGGCTTTTTCAGACCCAAAAGCCGGACTGTGCCGCCGATCGCCCGCGAAGCAAGACCCGAATAAGGGACTGCGCCGCCAAACCCTCTTTACTTTTTTCTCCGCGTTTGCTACGCTGACGGTGAACCAAAAACAGAAAGAGGTGTCAGCCATGAAAACCAACGTGGTATCCGTCAATTTCGGCGCGGGTCGGGAGTACCCGTACCTCAACGACAAATTCGACCTCGCCGTGGGCGACAAGGTGTATGTCGACGGCAAGCTGGCGGGTACGCCCGGCACGGTGACCGAAGTGCTGACGAAGTTCAAGGTCAGCCTGAAATATTACAAATACGTGCTGCAAAAAATCGATTACACTGTTCGGGGCAAGTTTTGCACGATGGATCACTACTACATCACCGCGCAGAACGACGCGCTTCCCTTTGAACAGTTGTCGGCGTGGGTGACAGCGCCGGAACCGGTCGACGAGGACGAAGAAGAGGAACAGTTTCTTTACGGCGACGGTTATGACATTGCGCTCGACGAGCTGGAAGAGCCGGAAGAAGGCGCCGTGCCCGAGACCGAACCGGCGGCCTTCTGGCACGGAAAGGACTATGAAGAAAACGGCCGCCTGAAATTCGTGACCGTGATCGGCGGCAAGGGCATGAGGGTTTTGCAGACCGAAAAGAACGTCACGACCGTGGAATTTGACCTTGACGCCGAAAACAGGCGCATGATCAACGTCTACTGCGACTGCATCCGCCCGCGGCTTTGCGCGGATATGACGGCCGTCGCCTATGCGCTGCGCCGTGTATTTGACCGGGGCGCCGCTGCGGCCGGCGACGATTTCACCCTGATCGAACGCAGGCTGTTCCGCCGGGTGATCGAAAGCAGCGAACACATGGTAATATTTTGAAAACCGCCCCCTGAGGAAGCAAATGCTTTTCTCGGGGGGGAATCTTTTGCTTAATTATGAATTAGGAATTATGAATTAGGAATTATTGCTATCCGCTATCCGCTATCAGCTATTTGCTTTGATAATGCGAAAGGCGAAAGGCGAAATTGCGGGTCGCTGCGCTCCGATCGCATTGTTATTAAACCGACCGCTTTCTCACAGCCGAAAAAGTCTTCTTCGCCTGCGGCAAGCATAAATGCTTGCCCTACGGATAAGACGGCAGTGACAGGTCACTTTTTCGGTGCGATGAAAAGACCGCACAGTGTTCGACGGTTGTTGATCGCTGTGCGGTTCATGTTGTAGGGCACGCATTCTTGCGTGCCGCCCGATCATGCGAAAGGCGAAATGCGAAAGGCGAAATTGCGGGTCGCTGCGCTCCGATCGCATTGTTATTTAACC
>CAMJHI010000031.1 GCA_946405475.1 uncultured Clostridia bacterium | reverse complement strand
GACGGTTGATCGCCGTACCGTTCATGGTGTAGGGCACGCATTCTTGCGTGCCGCCAAATAATGCGAAAGGCGGAATCAATTAGGAATTAGGAATTATGAATTAGGAATTAAGAATTAAGGGTGACCGATAGATCGCTATACGCTATCGGCTATCCGCTATCGGCTATCCGCTCTGATCTGCTTTTTGTAAAATGAGATCATGAACGGCACGCAGACGAAAAAGGTGAGCAGGTCGGCGGCGGGCTGGCTGATCTCCACCCCAACGAGCCCGAAGAGCTTCGGCAAAAGGAAGATGGCGGGCACGAAGAAAACGCCCTGCCGGCACGAGGCCAGAAACGTGGCCGGTGCCTTGAAGCCGAGGCACTGATAAAGCTGGTTGACGTAGGTCGACACCGCCATGAACGGCATGACGGCGCAGCAGAAATACAGCGTATTCACGCCGATGGCGACCACCTGCGCGTCGCTGCTGAACCAGCGCATGATCGGGGAAGCGAACGCGGCGATGACCGCGGCGCAGATCACGCACAGCGCGGAACCGAGCCGGCCCGCAAAAACGAACGCCTGCCACGCGCGCTTTTTTTCGCCCGCGCCGTAGTTGTAACCGGCCACGGGCATGAACCCCTGCCCGATGCCCAGCACGACGTTGCGCACGAGCACATAGACCTTGTTGGCGACGGTCACGGCGGAAACCGCGGCGTCGCCGTAAACGACCGCCTGCACGTTGAGCAGGGCGGCGGACAGGCTGCCCAGACTCTGGCGGCAGATGGTCGGCAGCCCCGTTAAAATGATCCGGCGGTAAACGGCCGCCTCTTTGGCGATATAGTTCGGGTGCAGCACAAGGATCGAGCGCCCGGTGAGGAACACGAACAGAAAGATCAGAAAGCTGACCGTCTGGCTGAGAATGGTCGCCAGCGCGGCGCCGCCCGTGCCCAGCTTCAGCTTAAAAATGAACAGCGGGTCGAGCAGCAGATTGAGCACGCCGCTGACGCCCAGCCCCCACATGGCGACCGTCGCCTTGCCCTGTGCGCGCATGAGGTTGGTGAGCACGAACATCGAGCAGCTCATAGGCGCGGCGAGCAGAATGATCCGGCCGTAGGGCTGCGCGTAGGGCAGCATGGTGGGCGAGCAGCCCAGCAGCCGCAGAAAACCGCGCAGGGGGAACAGCCCGGCCGCCGCCACGGGCACGCCGAACAGCACGGCGCAGAAAAAGGCGGTGGTGGCATAGCGGTGCGCCTGCTCATCGTTTTTCTGCCCGAGCATCAGGCTCGACAGGCTGCCGCCGCCCATGGCCAGGCCGTAGCCGACCGCCTGAATGATCGCCATGATCGGGTAGATCGCCCCGACCGCCGCCGAAGCGGATTTGTTGATCTGCGACACAAAATAGGTGTCGGCCGTGTTGTAGACCACGGTGATGAGCATGCTGATGACCGTCGGCACCGCCAGGCTCGTCACCAGCCGCGGGATCGGCGAACGGATCATGCGTTCATATTGTTTTTGACTGTCGATCGTTGTCATGATTTATTCCGATAAAGCTTCGGCCGCGCTTCGCCCGGCGACGAGGCCGGACAGAAACGCCCATTCTAAATTGAAGCCGCCGCAGCCGCCGTCCACGTCGAGCACCTCGCCGCAGGCATAAAGCCCCGGGCACAGGCGCGATTCGAGCGTGCGCCGGTCGAACTGCTTCACGCTTGCGCCGCCCGCGGTGACCTGCGCGTCGCGCCAGCTCTTCGTGCCGGTGAGCGGCAGCGCGAAGCCCTTGAGCGCGGCGGCGATGTTTTGAATTTCGTTTGGCTGAATGGCGCTGACCTGTTGCGGCACGGCGGGCAGACTCGCTTTGAGCACCGCCAGCCCCAGCGCCTTGGGCACGAAGCCGGTGAGCAGGTTTTCGGCGGGCAAAGCCGGATCGCTGCGGCAGAGCGCGCCGAGGATCTTGGTCAGCTCCTGTGCCGAAAAATCGGGCAGAAAATCGAGCGTGACCGTCGCTTTTCGGTCCGGGATCACAAAGCGGCTCAGATCCATGGCGGCAATGCCGCTCAGACCGTAATCGGTGAACAGCACCTCGCCCGCCGCTTCGCCGCCGGTGGAAAGCGTCAGCTTCGCCGCGGCGCGCACGCCCTTGAGCGCGCGGATCTTTGTTGTGTCGGTCGTGAGCTGCACCAGCGAGGGCTTTAAGGGCGTGATCTCATGCCCGAGCGAGCGCAGCAAGGCAAAGCCGCTGCCGTCGCTGCCCTGCGCGGGCGCGGCGCAGCCGCCGCAGCAGACGATGAGTTTTTCGGCGGCAAACCGGTCGTTGACCGCGAAGCCGCCGTTCGTTTTTCGGATGCTTTCCGCGCGTGTTTCGCACAGCGTTTCCACGCCGAGGCGCGCGCATGCCAGCCGCAGCGCGTCGAGGACGCTGGCCGCCGTGTTGCTCAGCGGATACAGCCGCCCCTCGCTGTCGGCGCGGGTATAAAGCCCGAGCGAACGGAAAAAGGCGAGCAGCTCGTCGGTGCCAAGCTGCGCAAAAACGCCGTGTGCGAACGCCCGGTTCTTATAGGGGTGTTCCCCGGCGTGCAGGTTGCCGAGGTTGCACCGCCCGTTGCCGGTGGCGAGAATTTTTTTGCCCACGCGGGGCAGGTGCTCCAGCAGCAGCACCGAAGCCCCCGGGCGGGCCCGTTTGGCCGCAACGGCGGCGCACAGCCCGGAGGCGCCGCCGCCGATGAGGAGAAGATCGGTTCGTTTCATAGGATCGTATCGGTCAGTTTTCCATGTTCGGGTTGAGGCGCTGCATGGTCACAGCCTCGCTGCCGCTGCTTTCGTACTTGGCCTGATAGTAGTTTTCCTTATGGCATTCAAACGTGCCGTCGGGGCGCACGGTGATGGGGGTGCAGCCGCGCTGGGAACCGGTTTTGTCAATACCGCGGTAGGCCAGATAGTCGACGGAACAGCCGTAGGTGAGGCGAACGCCCTTGTAGTCGATGGAGAAGTTGTTGTAATGGTCGTGGCCGCAGAAAATGCCCTGCGTGGATTTTTCGGCCAGCACCGTTTCAAACAGGTCGTCCTCGTGGTCGCTGCAGCAGATCACCTCATCCTTTTCGCCCACCGTGCCGTAGATGAGCTTGACGTTTTCGGTGTCGCTGTAGCCGTTTTTCACGTATTCCTGATAGGCGTCCTGATATTCCTTGAGCGGGATGTGGAAGAAGAGCAGGCTCTTGACGCTGCCGAACTGCTGTTTCATGTTCGCGGCTTCGGAGGCGCTCAGGTTCAGCCCGGCGATGGTTTTGGCGTTGGCGTCGTTCATTTTGGCAAGCTGCGCCTTATACCAGTCGATCTGGTTCTTGTGAATGTTGTCATAGTTCCAGAAAATGCCGAGATAATCCATACCGGTGTAGGAATGGCTGTCGATAAGATAGAGCGTCTGGGTGATAAGACCCATCGAGTTTTTCACGTTGACGGCGTAGTTGCCGTAGCCGTCCACGTCTTCGGGGCCGACCTCAAACAGGCAGTGGGGGTACGCGTCGCGGTCGCTGTAGATCTTGGAGATCTTGGCGCGGTTGGCCAGCGAATACAGTTCGGTGTCGTGGTTGCCGTAGGTCACGCACCAGTAAACGCCCAGGCGTTCGAGCGTGGTGCACAGCGCGTGTACGGGGCGGATGTTGTTGATCGTGCCGGAAGAAAACGGCACCGGAAAGGCGACGTCGCCCGTGATGATGACCAGATCGGGCATTTCCCCAGCGATCATCGACGCCACGGCGGTGAGCGCCTTCAGGTCTTTTTCATAAGACAAAAAGCCGCCGCCCACGTGGATATCGGAAAGCTGCAGCACGTGGAAATCTTCATCGGTGGTGAAGCTCACGCAGCCGGTCGCCGGATCACGCTCGGGTCTGAGCCGGTCTTCCTTGTAGCCGAGCGGCTCGAAGCTGCGGGCATAGGTCATGAGCTTGGTGTTGGCCACGGCGTTGAGCGCCATGCAAACGCATACGCCCGCCACGATCACGATCAGCAGCGCCAGCAGCACCTTGCGGGCGGTGTGTTTTTTCTGTTTCGGTCTTGCCATAAAAAAACCTCCTGTTTTCTCTTTCAACCCCGTGGGGATCACTTTCCGATTCTCAGGGCAAAGCCCTGCGCGAAGGGGAGCGGTTCAAAGCGGCGGGAATAGTTGCCCTCGCCCATGGTGTCGCCCTGCGCAAAATCCACCTCGCCGCTGCGGCGGGTCACGCTCATCAAATAGCGTTTGGCTTTTTGGGCGGCCTCGGTCCGACCGGCACGCGCCAGAAACCAGCCGAGCACGGCGGTGGCGGAGGAATCGGCGCGCGTGTCGGCGCCGAGAATACAGTTGAAGCTGCCGTTTTCGTTTTGCAGCGCAAGCAGGTCGTCAGCCAGCCGCTCCATGCGCTGCCACAGCACGGCGGCGTACTCGTCTTTGCCCTCAAGCAATTCAAAGCATTCCGCCAGCGCCATGGCGTACCATCCGCAGCCGCGCCCCCAGCCGTAAAGCCCGAGCGGCGCGTGATGCTGCGCGTGGAAGCAGTGCACGGGCATGCCGCTCACGGGGTGCAGGCCGACGGCGTCAAATTCATCAAACTGCCGTTTGACCAGCGCCAGCGCGTCGGGGCAGTCGAACCGCAGCGCGTATTCGGTCAGGAACGGGCAGGCCATGCCCAGCGTGTCAACAAAGCGGTGAACGCTGTTGGGGCGATAGGGCAGCGTGCCGCTGCCCGCCGAGGCGAGCATTTCTTCGGCATAGCGCTGCGCCGCCTGCTTCACCGCCGGGTCGTCGGCATAGCCGTTTTTGAGCAGCGCGTAAAGCAGCATGGCGTTGCCGATGGTGTAGGGCGCGCGGAGCACGTCGCTTTTGTCAAAAAACGCCCTCGTCAGCGCTTTGGCTTCGGGTGAAGGCTCCATGCCCAGCAGCAGCGCGGCCTGCTGCCAGCAGACGAAGTGCGCGTTGTAATACCGCCCCTTCAGCCGCGGCAGGATCGTGTAATGCGTTTGATCGGTCACGGGCAGCGGCGGCATTTTTTTGAGCCACTGCAGCGCCTTCTTTTCGGCGGCGGCGCGCCACGCGGCCTCGTCGGCATAGCGGCCCATGCCGATGCGCCCCAGCCAGGTGAGCAGCGCGGGCACCAGATCGCACCCGAACACGATCAGGCTGACAAGCGAGATCGCGCCGAACAAAACAAGCAGAATGATCAGAACAGGTTCCATGGTTATTTCTCCGTGATCGTCGAACCGATGCCGGTCGACGTGGTTCAAAAAGCGGGCGGCCGATCAGACGTCCGCCAGAAAATCTTCGATTTCCTTCAGCCTTTTTTGCATCGAAAAATCCGCCGCTCTTTCCTTGGCCTGCGCGGCGTAATCCCGCAGCAGCTCCGGCTTTTGCAGCACCCGCTTCAGGGCGGCGTAAAGCCCTTCTTCGCTGTTTTCACAAATGACGCCGCAATCGCGGCCGCCGAAGATTTCGCGCATGCCGGAGCATTCCGTCACGATCGCGGGCACGCCCAGCAGGATCGCTTCGCTCACGGCGGTGCTGTAGCCCTCCGCGTAAGAGGAACACAAAAACAGGTCGGACCGCGCGATGTGCGCGTAGGGATTCTTTTGATAGCCCAGCAGAACGACCTCCTGTGCCAGACCGTTCTGTTCGATCTGTTCCCTCAGCGTTTTTTCCAGCACGCCGCGCCCCATGATCTTGATGCGGAAGGAGAAGCCCTCCGCCTTGAGCTTTGCGGCGACGCGGATGATCCGATCATAGCCCTTCACCTGCGTCAGGCGACCCGCCATGGTGAAAACGGGGCGGCGGTCATCCGGCTCGATCGGTTCCGCCGCCAGCGCGCGGATGCTCGCTTCGTCATAGACGTTGTAGAGAACGCGGACCTTGTCGGCCATGCCGTATTTTTCAATGAACGCGTTTCGCATGGTTTGAGACACGCAGACGATCGCGTCCATCCGTTCGTAGCAGGCGCGTTCTTTTTCGTAACCGCCCAGCACCTTTTCGCTCCACGGGTTGTTCACCACGTCGGTGTGGACCCAGGCGACTTTTTTGGTTTGGAACGGCGAATACGCCACCACCTGCGTGGCAAAGCCCTCGCAGAAGGCGACCGTCACGTCGGCCTGTTCGCGCAGGATCATCCGGGAGGACCAGCGTGCGGGCAGCGTGAGCGAAAGCTTTCCCTTGACCTTGTCGAGGACTGTCTTTCGGCGGTTCATGAAGAACCGGTGCGGGATCTCGCTTTCGGGATATTCCTCTTCCGACACGACCGTGTAGCGCAGATCGGCCGGATGGGACAGCTTCACAAATTTCGTCAGCGCGGCCTCTGCGCCGCCGCCGTCGAGGGATTCGATAAAAAACAGTACGGATTTCACGACCGCTCTCCTTTTTGAGGTGTTATTTGACGTTGCGGAACAGGCAGGAAAACGCCAGACAGATCGCTTTGCCGTAGGTGTTGATGAACGGCTGAGGATCCGCGCGGTTGAACTCCATCGTCGCTTTGGTGGAAACGATATCCCTGAGCCAGTGGAACAGCGAAATCTGCCGCGCCCGCAGGTTTTCAAAATCATCCCGCTCGCACATCAGGTTGCACGGCGTAACGTGCGGCGGTTCCACCGCCCGGCCGGTCTTCAGGCAGAACCAGGTGTAGGGGATGTTGAAGCCCGCCACGGTGTAGGCGTAGGACAGCCCGCCGTTTCGGAAGTTTGATTCCAGAAAATAGGGAACGCCGTCCACGATCTTGATATCCAGATCGAAAATGCCGTCGTAATCGACCGCGTCCATAAACCGGCGGATGCAGCCCTCGTCAATGGCGGCAATGCTGTCGCTCACGTGCGCAAAGCTCGTGCTGCCGCGGCCGACCGGGAATTCGCGGATCTTCTGCACCTCGCCGTGCAGCTCGATGCGCCCGCCCGCCCGGCAGCCGCTGTAACCCACGATCACGTTGCTCTGCCCGTGAACAAAATGCTGTGCCAGCACGTTGGGGTAGCCTTTTTCGTGAAAATCGCGCAGCCCGGCCTGAGCCTCCTGCTCATTCCGGCAGATGGCGATGTCGCTTTTCGGGCCGTCGACGCTTTTGAGCGGCTTGAGGATGATGGGATATTCCAGCGCGGGCAATTCGCCGCCGCTGCAGGAAACGACCTGGCTGGCCGGAACCACGAAGCCGGCCTGTTCGGCAAATTGACCCATCACCGATTTATCCATAAAGTGCGCCGCCTGACCGGCAAAGCCGGGGCAGATGCACCAGTCTTTCAGCTGCTCGTAATTTTCGTCGATGAGCAGCGCCGACTGGTCGCCGCTGGGAAACAGCACGGGCACGCCGCCGTTTTCGGCAACGATCTGCCGCAGCAGGTCGACGAACGAAACGCCGTCTTTGAGGCGATACGTTTTTTTGGTGTATTTGCTGACCTCGGCCGCGCCGCCTTCTTTTTCGTTGATGAAATAAACCGGCACGCCCTTTTCGCCGAGGCTTCGGATGATGCCCAGCGCGTTGTAGTGCCAGCCGCCGATCACGACGCCGTAGTAAGCTTCAGCTTTTTTGCCAGTATCCATAAGAGCCTCCTGATGTTGAATCGCTGCGATTTGATGTCGACGACCTCGATCGAATCGTTCCTTGCGTAAGTGTGCAGCCCCGTTGCTTTGATGCGGCCGGTTTCCAGCTCGTCCGGCGTCAGCGACGCGATGCGGCGTTCGGCGTAGTCTTCCCCGAGGCGGATGATTTGATTGAAAAATACGCCGCGCCCGTATTCGCCCCCCGTGCCGTTTTGCGACGGGCGGATCGGCTCGCCGCCGTGAAGGAAAACGCGGCCCGCGCCCCGGCTGGTCTGGTCGGGCTCAAAGCGGGTTTCAGTTTCGATCTTCCGGCCGGAGGGGTAGTCGTAGAATTCAAGGTGCGTTGTTTTTTGCGCGGCGCTGTCAACCACGGACGTGATCAGGCACGAGCCGGTCAAAACGGTATCCACCGCGCCGGGGCGGCGCACCAGCACTTTTTGCTTCTGCCATTGATCCGGAAAATGCGTGCACTCATACAATTGGATGCAGCCGTCGCCGGAGGTTTCCGGCATCATCAGAATGCGGCCGTCCTCTTCAAACACGAACGGGTACGACAGGTGAAAGGCTTCCCGCAGAACGACGGCCGGCTTTTGAAAACAGCCGTCGATGAATTCGGAACAGCCGATACAGCCCAGCTCGGTTTTGTTGTCAAACATTTCGACAAACAGAAAAGTCCGACCGTCTTTTTCAAACAAAAACGGGTCGGCGTACCAGTACCGCGCGTCGGCTTTCAAAAAAGAAAAGGCTTTTTTGCCTTGGCCGCCGAGCACGGAATCCTCCTCGCCCTGATAAAAGCGGAACCCGACGGTCCAGTAATCTTCCAGCAGCAGTTCGTGTAACGGGCGCAAAAAAAGCCCCCCTTTCTTTCTCTTATTGTAGCATTTCACCGCGTTGTTTTCAATAGGTCCCAATAATAAAAAAAGCGGACGCTGCCGCGCCCGCCGAAAGAGACTTGACGATCTGACACGTCGTCAAAGAAAAACGATCACGAAATTTTGTAGCCGTCCTTGAACCGGACCTTGCCGAGAAACGGGATCTTGGCCACGCCGCTGAAGGAATCCGCCGTGAAGGTCACGGTCAGTTCGACCTGCTTGGCGATCATCGGCACAAGCACGAAAATTTTCAGCGTGTCGCTGCCGTCTTCGATCACGTCGACCACTTCATATTCCGGCACGTCAAAATCCGTCAGACTCAGATCAAAGTGATATTTTCCGTTGTCGTCGGTGATGTTGATGACGACCTTGCCGCTGTAAATCAAGCTGTTGACGTCACAGCCCCATTTGCCCAAACCGATCATTTCGGAAGCCTCCCTCGCGTTGTGTTTTGGTTGATCGAAAGCATCATAACAAACCGGCCGCCCGGTTGTCAAGCAGTTTTTTTCAGGCTTTTCCGCCTGTTTCGTCAGTGTTCGCTCACCCACGTGTCGGTCAGGATCGACACACGGAAGGCGTGGCGGAAATTTTCGTGGTGGTAGAACATGGCCATTTTGGCTTTCGGGGAATACACCCACGTCCACAGCGTCACGTGCGGCTCGCCGTCCTTTTGCTCATAGTTCTTCTGTGCCACGTTTTCCATCACGCCGGCGACCTCGGCGCCCTCGAGCGTTTTGCCGAGGAATTTTTGCAGCAGGTCGAACCGGGCGTGCGACTGCTCGCCGCCGTTTTTGCCCTTTTCCTTGGCCAGATAGTGGTTGGTGAGAACGGGCGTTTCGGTCACGACCATTTTGTTGTTGACGTATTCCACCGCCACGCTTTTGCCGCTGGCGTCGGCGATGGCGAAATGGTGAGCGAAATCAACGGAAGAGTTCATGTCGTACTGCTCAAGCAGCGCCACGGCTTCGTCGACCGTTGCGGCGCGGTCGAGCAGCAGGCGCAGCGCCGTGGTGGTGGTCAGGTCGGGCTTGTCGGTCTTCTGGTGGGTCGCTTCCTTGTCGCCCGCCATCAGATCCGCCACGATCAGTCCTTTTTCGTTCATGCCGTCCACCGGCGCATAGATCGCGGCCAGCGCCTTGAACCGTTCGGCCATGGTGTTGTTGGGCACGTAATCCTTGCCGAAGCCCAAAAAATTGACGCAGCAGGTAGAAACGGAGGCGTAACCGTTCTTCGGGCTGGTGCGCACGAGCATGACGGCGCTGTCCTCCCAGTCGAAATTGCGGCCGATGAGCACGTCGCCCGCCTTGTTCTTGGTGTTGAACACCGAGCAGCCGAACGGCGCGGCGTCGATTTTGCCCTGATAGCGGTAAAGCCCGCCGGTGAGGTAGCCCGCCACAAACTGCCCGACGGCGTTGTCGGAATCGGCACCGCCGCCCTCGATGAACTTGTCAAAGCCGTAATCGCCCTTGAACTCCATGCTGTAAAGGTTCGCTTCCAGCCATTGCACGGAATTGGCCGCCTGCACGAAGCGGCCGAATTTCACCCACAGCACGGCGGCCAGCGCCGCCACCACGCCGATGACGATGATAGCGACGACCGGATTCATGCCCTTCTTCCCGCTTTTTTTGCGGCTGTCGGTCGGGTCTTTCGCAGCTGTCTGTTCCTTTTTCATTTTATTCGCCCCCCAGTAACGTTATGCCCGGTTCTTCCGCGTTCATATGGGTCAGGTTCTCCGCCATGCGGGTGCGGCGCTCGTTGAGCTCGCGGTACATCCGGTCGCGGGTCTCCTTGTCCACGTTATACCAGAACATGGGGATCATGCTGGAAAGAACGAGGAAGGCGGGCAGGATGGTCGCCATGGCAAAGATCCATTTCTGCGCGCGCAGCGGCTGCTCGCGGCCTTCGGTGTAGGCGGTCTGGTCGTAGCCGACCCACTGTTTGTAGCGCGGCTGCAGAATGTTGTTCAGGCGCGCCGGAATTTTGCACACGAACGTGCTGGCGATGGAGAGCGTCGCCTCGTTGCGGTAGCCGCATTTCCATTCGATATAGTCGTTGCACTCGTTGCCGATCTCGGCCAGCGAAATGGATTTGATGCCCCAGAAGGTAGCGTAGATACATTCCCACACAGCGGTGACGGGGAACATGGGAAGCCGCCCCTGGAAGAAATATTTGCCGTCCTTTTTGGTCTTGAGGAAGCGGCCGTAAAACCAGAGCGGGATATAGAAGGTTTTGGCAAACACCTGGCTGACCATGTAGAGTGATTTGGTGGAATATTTGGCGGCCACCTTGTTGTATTTGGCAAAACCGATGGGCTGGAAGAAGAACGAGGGAATGCCGGCAAAGGTCTCGAACGTGGTCATGTTCAGCACCTGGCGGTAATAATCGTTGGTGGTCAGACCCGTGCCGAACGAGCCGAGCGCGTTGGACAGCATATACATCAGCACCGGCCGGTTGCTGAACACGATCCTCAGGCTTTCAAGCACCTTGGGCTTTTCGATGCGCTGATGCACGCGTTCCTTGGCGATGGTGGAATACCACGAAACGATCAGGCCGGAAAGCAGGGCGGTGACCGGGCCGATGATCATGAGCTGACGGCGGATGAGGTAATCGGTGCCCTTCGTCGCGGCGGATTTGACCAGCCCGTTTTTGATGCTGTCCAGCGAAAACTCGATGACCAGATCGGGCAGGCGGGAATAGATGATGCTGAAATAGTTGGAAACGGCCAACAGCCGCCGCCGGTCGGACGGATAGGGCGTGATGGTGGAGATATAGCCGCCGATGGCCACGTTGCGGAAGTTGCCCACCAGCTCAATGAGCATATCCAGCGCCGCGTAAACCACAAGCTTGGGCAGATAATTGAAGTCGTTGACGTGCTCCGGCGAAAACAGCAGCGGCAGCACCCAGTAAGCGGTGGCCAGCAGCGCAAACGGAAGACCGCCCAAAAAGATGTAGGGCACGAATTTGCCCCAGCGGGTGCGGGTCTTTTCCACGACGGTGGCAACAAGGAAATCATCCACGATGTCCCAGACGCCGGCGATGGCGTTGTAGGTGGATTGGAACGAAAGGCTCAGCTTCAGAATGCTGTCGTTGAACAGATCCTTGTGGCCGTCGATGTTGAAGCCGCGGCTGCCGTCGAACAGCATGTAGCCCAGCGTCTGCTTTTTGTTGATGACCCGGCGGTCAACGTCAACGAGCTCCCGGAGCTTTGCGTTGACCTGCTCCAGCTCCTCAGCCGGGGTGTAGGTTCTTGTTTCGTTTGCCATCGTTCACCATCCCCCGTTATTTGCGGTGCGCGCGCTCTTCCAAAGCCTTCTGTTCGGCTTCGGCGGCTTTTTCGCGCACTTCGTTTTGCATTCTTTCGAGCGCCGCGACCATTTTTTTGCGGATCTCCAGATCGCTCACGCCCTGCTCGACCATTGAAAAGTATTCGTCGCTCGGCAGCCCGCCGATGAGGCAGACCGTTTTGTTGAGCACGGGCAGCCCCTTCGCGCCGAGCACCTGATTGTAAACGGTGAGCGCCAGGATCAGCCCGATATAAACAAACAGACCGACCCCGACCGAACAGCCGCCCAGCCCCAGGCACACCGCCGCGCCGACGGCGCACGCGAGCAGAACCAGGTCGAGGATCAGGTTGCGCAGCCGGCCGTGTTTGCCCAGCGACATGACCGTGCAGCCCATACAGACCAAAATCATGACCGCCGACGCCAGCAGCAGCACGACGCCCAGCGTGAACGGATCGCTCAGCGCCTTGCCGAAATCGAGGCCGCCCACGAGCTTGTAAACGCCGATGGCGTTGACGCTGCCCTGCGCGTTTTTGAACAGCGGCAGGAACAGCGCCGCGAGCGGCAGCGCCGAAAGCACGCTGCGCGAAATGGCGATGGGCGAACCCAAAAATGAGGATTTCGCGCGGTCGATCGACGGCTGGCTTTTGGCGTGGGCGATCTCCGCCGCTTCGGTTTCGGCCAGCAGACGTTCGTTGGATTTGAAATAGACCATATTCACGCCGCAGTCCGGGCAGTCCGGCTTCCAGTTGTAAAGATGCAGCTTGCGGCCGCAGTTCGGGCATTGCGCCATGGTTGTTTCACACCCTTTCGGTCAGCAAAAAAATCAATCGTTGTTGTCGAACACTTTTTTGATCGCTTCCAGATAGCCGTAGCCGTACAGATCGTCCGGCTCCAGATAGCTCGTTTCCGTCCACTCGTTCCAGCTGTTCACGGTGATGAGCGGCGCGGCCGTTTTGCCCTCGGCCAGCTGCCGGTCGGCCAGCTGACGGATGCGTTCGCACGCCGCCTCAAACGCCTCGGGCGTGTTGTTGCGCATCACGCCGGGCACGAATTCCCTGAAGCGAATGTTGTTGTCCCACCCGACGGTGAGGTTGGGGTAAAACGGCGTGCGCCAGCGGGCATATTCCTCGCAGATCGCCAGATATTCGTCCGTGACCAGCCGATAATCCTGATCGACGTTCAGCGGCACGCACGCCCAGTTGTAGTTGGTGAAGCTGTCGAAGCCAAGGGTCTCCATCAGCTCGCGGTAGGTGTATTTTTCGCCGGTTTTTTCGTTGGTGAAGGCGGACGAATCGTTGTAGAAAAACGCCAGCTGCAAATGCAGCCCCTTGAACCCGGCGGCGACCGTTTTGGCGCGGAAGCGTTCCAGCCCCTTGCGCGCGGCTTCGATGCTCGGAAAGCTCTGCAGCAGGTTGCTGACGTTGAAGATCATGTAGACCGGGCAGCCGTCGATCTGATAATAATTCGGCTGCTTGAAATACTTTTCGATGGTGCGGTCACAAATTTCGTCAAAGATCGGCTCGTTGACCGCGCCCTTCCAGATCACGGTTTTCTGATCGTGCGAATTGCGGATATCCCACAGATAGTTCGCGTCGTGATTCGCCCACATGAGGTAGAATTTCATCTGCCGGTTGTTGCGCGCTTTCAAAAAGCCGTCGTTCAGGCAGTTTTCAAGGAACGGGCGGTTGTCGTACCAGTACCAGTCGTAAATGAACGTGTTCACGCCGTAGCGCAGGGCGGTGTTGATCTGCATTTCCATCACGTCGCTGTCGGCTTCGTTTACATAGCCCCACAGCGGTTTGCGCGGCCAGCGGCAGCCCGCATAGCCCTTGTTCGGCATCGCCTTGACCGATTGCCATTCGCCGTAACCCTCCGGCCAGAAAAGCCGCGCGCGGGGGTCGTCGCCCGTGTAGGAAGGCCAGATGATGGCCGCTACGTCATACTTCGACATAAAAACACCTTCTCCGCCCATTTTCCATTATTGTAACAAAACGCGCGCAAAATGACAAGACTCCGCCAAAAAATTTATCTGTTTGATCCGTTTTGTGCTATAATACGCACAAAGGGGGGCTTTCCGATGAAACAACTGGAAAACATTGACCGCAACTTTGCCGTAAAAGCGCCGGAGGGCGAGGAGCGCGCGTGGCTCGACGTTGAGCAGCAGCCGTTTCGCGTTTACGGTCTGATGCGCGAAGGGGATCATTACGTGCGTATGCCGCAGGCGATCGCCGACCGTGTGAACGAAGGGGTGCAGATGCTCAATGTTCACACCGCCGGGGGGCGGGTGCGCTTTGCCACCGATTCGCCGTTTATCGCCATTCGGGCGCGGCTTCACGGCGTGTGCCGCATGCCGCATTTCACGCTTTGCGGCAGCGCGGGGTTCGACCTGTACGAAGATCTGCCCGGCCGTTCCGTTTTTCGCGGTGCCTTCCAGCCGCCCTATGATTTTGACGACACGTATGAGAGCGAGCTGTTCGTGGGCAAAGGCGGGCTGCGGTATTACACTGTCAACTTTCCGCTGTACAGCGGGGTCAAAACGCTGGAGATCGGGCTGAAAAACGGCAGCGCTCTCGCCGCGGGTCAGGCCTATGAGCCCGCCGCGCCGATCGTGTATTACGGCTCCTCCATCACGCAGGGGGGCTGCGCCTCGCGCCCGGGCAACGCGTATCAGGCCATGGTCTGCCGCCGCACGAACCGCGACTTTGTCAACCTCGGGTTTTCCGGCAGCGCGAGGGCCGAGGACGTCATCAGCGATTACATCGCCGGGCTGACCATGTCGACGTTCGTTTACGATTACGATCACAACGCGCCCACCGCCGATTACCTGAACGAAACGCACGAAAAAATGTTTCTGCGCTTTCGCGCCGCGCAGCCGACCACGCCGGTGATCCTGATGTGCCGCCCGCAGCCCAACCCCAACGAGGACGACCTGCGGCGGCTGGCGATCATCCGGGCAACGTATGAAAACGCGAAGAAA